>JAISUO010000097.1 GCA_031272035.1 Synergistaceae bacterium | reverse complement strand
GCCGACGAGAAATCCCGAGCCCAGTAATATAAGGAACGCTCCGGGTAATCACCCTCGTCGCCTGTCTGCACTTCCAGATCAACCCGCTGACCGTCCACAATCATATTGACGTCGAGCCGACAGAACTTTTCTCCGAGCGATTCCGGCGGTATTTCCGGGTTGGTTACGGTAAACTCCGTTATGCTTTCGTGCTTTATGTCGAGAAGCACAGCGGCCAACACTCTAAGCAACTCAGGATACTGCACAAACAACATCTTGAACAGTATGTCATTCATTAACGTGTGTTTCAACATCTTCATTAAAACGCAAACCTCCGCGAAACCATTATATCACGCGAATATTTTGGAAAAACTCAAAAGAAAACGGACATATATCACACTCTCTCCATAAGTTCGGCCCGGGCAGAGTTGTCCTCACAGCGGGAAATAATCTTATTAAACCTCTATGATATACTGAACCCGAATCTCAGCCGTCAAACCAACGGCAGCGTTGCGGATTCGTATTCATTTTTGATCAATTAAAACGGGTATGACATTCAGTCGAAAGGCAGGGGGATTAACGGTCATGGCCGAGAATTTCGACATCATCGTCGAAAAAGGCACGATTGTGGACGGAACCGGAGGACGGCCGCGCCGAAGCGATCTGGGTATCGCCGGAAACGCGATTCGGGCTGTGGACGATCTGAAAGACGCCTCGGCGGAGCGGAGAATCGACGCCGGGGGGAAAATCGTCTGCCCTGGCTTTATCGATGCGCATTGTCACACGGACGCCCATGCTCTTTATTACCCCGACGCCGAGGCGAAGGTGATGCAGGGCGTGACCACCGACGTCTGCGGGCTCTGCGGGTCCAGCGCCGTGCCCACGGGCAGCGGACATCTCGACGAATACCGCCGGCGCAACGAAAACGCCGTGCCGGGCATGACGCGGGTAGCCATCGAACCTCAGTCCTTCGGAGAATACCTGGCGGCCTTCGACGCGCGGGGAAACTCGACCAATGCGGCTCTTTTCGCGGGAAACGCGAACCTGAGAATCCACGCCTGCGGGTACGAGGATAAAAAGGCGCTCCCCGGCGAAAGGGACCTCATGAAGGAAATGCTGCGCCGGAGTATGGAAGAGGGCGCGCTGGGGCTTTCCTCCGGATTGACCTACGTCCCCAGCATGTTCGCTCCGACGGAGGAGCTGACGGAGCTGTGCGGCGTCCTGAGGCCCTTTGGCGGCGTCTACAACTCGCACATGCGCAACGAGGGAGATCGGGTTTTGGACTCCATCGCGGAGGTGGTGGAAATCGCGAAGGGGAGCGGCTGTCGGGGCCACGTCTCCCACCTGAAGGTGACGGGTGCGAAGAACCACGGGACGGCGGACCGTTGCCTCGACCTGATTGAGCGCGCCAACGCTTCGGGAGTTCCGGTTTCCTTCGACGTGTATCCCTACGCGGCCGCGTCCATGTCTCTGAAAACCCTGCTGCCGCCTTGGGTTCTCTCTCACGGGCTGGGCGACGGCTGCGCGATTCTCCTTGATCAAAGGGACAGGATTCTCGCCGACCTCGGAGATGACTCCTGGGACAACATTCTTCTCTCCTGCGGGGCGGAAAGAATCGTCGTCAGCTCCACGGGGCTGGCCCGATACGAGGGAAAGAGCCTCGCTCAAATCACCGAAGAAACCCGCGGAAAAGAACCTTATGACGCGCTGGCCCTGGTTCTGCGGGAAACAGAGGGACGCGCCGGGATGATCTGCCACTCCATGTCCGAGGACGACGTGCGAACCTTTCTCAGGAACAAGCGCTGCATGGTGGGGTCGGACGCCTTCGCGCGCCACTACGCCGGGCCGACGGCCTGCGGCAGGCCCCATCCCCGCAATTACGGCGCGTTTCCCCGCTTTCTTCGGCGCTTTGTGCTGGACGAGGGCCTGATGAGCCTGGAGGAGGGCATTTACAGAATGACGGGGCTGCCGGCGGAAACCTTCGGCTTGGAGGGACGCGGCGTCCTGAAGGAAGGCTTCGCCGCCGACGTGACGATCTTCGACCCGAAGACGATTGAGGACTCGGCGACCTGGGAAAGCCCGGCCCAAAAGCCGCGGGGCGTGGAATGGGTTCTGGTCAACGGGCGCGTTTCCGTGGACCGCGGAGAGTTTGTCGGCGCGCGGGCCGGAAGGGGGTTGAGGCTCGGCAACAGATTGTGAAAAGAGATTGTGAGAGGAAATCGGAGAGCTCTCAGCACTGAAAATTTAGTTTTGAATAGTTTTGAAGTTTTAGTTTTAAAAAAAATATAAAAACGAAAAGGAGAATGGAGTGCAATGCAAAAATGGTTTCGATGGGTACTGGTAGCGATTCTCGTTCCCGCGTTCTTTTTGTCCGCCCCGCAGGGGGCTGAGGCCGCGAGGGATTCTCTGGTCATCGCCACGGAAAACGAGCCGCCGTCTCTGACCACCGTTGAGCACGACTCGCTGGCCAGCGTTTTCATGAACCTTCTGACCTACAACGGACTGATCCGCATCACGCAGGATACGCTGGAGCCCGTGCCGGACCTTGCCGCGAGCTACACCGTCAGCGGAACCGAGTGGACGTTCAAACTCAAGGAGGGCGTTCTGTTCCACGACGGCCAGGCGCTGACGGCATCCGACGTGGTGGCCTCGCTGCTGTGGGCGAAGACGTTTCCCTCGTCGGTGAACTACACCGGAAAAATCGCGAAGGTGGAGGAGCTGGATCCCCTCACCGTCAAAATCACCACGAACGGCCTCTACGCGGGGCTGCTCTACGACCTGGGCTATCACTTCAACTTCATCGTCCCCAAAAAACTGATCGACTCCAAAAACAACTTCAACACGAACCCGATCGGAACCGGTCCCTACAAGTTCGTGAAGTGGTCCCGGGGAGACTCTCTGGAATTTGTGAAGAACGACAAATATTTCGATAAAAAACTGATGCCCTCCATCGATAAGGTGATCTGGCGCTTCATCCCCGAGGGGACGTCGCGGACGATCGCGCTGGAGGCCGGAGAAGTGGACTTCATCTACGAGGTGGAGACGACGGACATCCCTCGCCTGAAGGACAACCCGGATGTGAAGGTCACCGAGGTCACCAGCGTCGTCAACTGGTTCCTGAGCCTCAACAAGGACGTCAAGCCCTATGACGACGTGAACTTCCGGCAGGCCCTCAGCGCCGGCATCGACCGGGAGGCCATCGTGGCCGCGGCGCTCAACGGTTTTGGAACGCCCAACAGCGCGGCGGTGCCGAAGGGGTTCAAGGGCTTCACCGACAAAAATTCCGTCGGCTACGACCCGGAAAAGGCGAAGGCTCACCTCAAAGACTGGGGCGGCGACCCGTCCAAAGTGACGGTGCCCATTATCTGCTCCAACGAGACGAAAGTGCGCGTGGCGACGGTTATTCAGGAGAACCTGTCCAAACTCGGGATAAAGGTCGACATCGTCACCATGGACCTGGCGAGCTACCTGGATAAAACCGGCAAGGGCGACTACGAGAGCGCCATCGTGTCCTGGTCGCCGTCCAACATCGTCACCTACATCCAGCGGTATCACTCCCGCCGGAGAGCCTCCAATCCCGGCTCGCTGAACGATAAGGAAATCGACGCCCGGGTGGAGAAAATCGAGAGCACCCTGGACGAGGCGGAGCGCCTCGCTCTGGTGGAATCCACGGTGGAGCTGCTGAACGGTCTGAGCCCGCAGCCCTCGCTCTATCAGGACATTATCTTCCGCGCTTATAACAAGGATCTGGAGGGCGTGGTTCCCAGCGCGACGGGGTACATCAACTTCAACGAAGTCCGCTGGGCGAAGTAAGTCAGCTTCGTCTTACGCTTCAGGGGACCAACGTGTTCAGGTACGTCACAAAACGCGTCGTCTCTCTGCTGCCGGTGCTCCTTGGGGTGACGTTCATCGTGTTTATGATTCTGAACGTCGCCCCGGGGGATCCGACGCGCATGCTGCTGGGAGACATGGCGACGCCGGAGCAGGTGGCCGCGCTGCGGGCGGAGCTGGGGCTCGACAAACCCCTGCTGGTGCAGTACGTAAAGTATATGGGGAACCTGGCGCGGGGAAACTTCGGGCTCTCCTACCGAACAAAGGAACCGGTGGCTCAGGAAATTCTCTCCCGATTTCCCCACACGATCCGGCTGGCCCTGGTTTCCATGATTTTTTCAATTATACTGGCGATTCCTCTGGGGATCGTGGCGGCGGTCCGTCAGAACACCCTCGTGGACAACATCAGTATGATCGCTGCGCTGGTGGGGGTTTCTATCCCGATGTTCTGGCTGGCGCTGCTGCTGATCCTCGTTTTTTCCCTTAAACTGGGCTGGTTCCCCGTGGCCGGCGCGTCGAAGTGGAACAGCATCGTCCTGCCGGCCGTCGCCCTCGGGGTGATGAATATGGCTCTGACGGCCCGCACGACCCGATCTTCCATGCTGGAGACGATTCGGCAGGACTACATCCGCACCGCCCGGAGCAAGGGATTGCCCTGGTCGAGGGTCATTCGGGATCACGCCTTCAAAAACGCTCTGATCCCAACGATAACGGTGATCGGACTTCAGGTGGGCAACCTGCTGGGGGGCGCGGTGCTGGCGGAGACCGTTTTCGCCTGGCCCGGCGTGGGGCGGCTCATGGTTCAGGCGATCGCGGGACGTGACACGCCGATGGTGCTGGGTTGCATCGTCGTCTTCACCGTCTCAATCTCGGTCGTCAACCTGGCTGTGGATCTGCTGTACGGTTTTGTGGATCCCCGCATCCGTTCGATGTACCATTGAGGAAAAGGATGAAGACGATGGAATTGAACGAAAACCTCTCTCCGGAACTGGAGGAGTCTGAGGACGAACCGATCCGGCGGCCCGGTCCGCTGGCGGAATTTTGGGGACGTTTTTTCAGGAACAGGGCGTCGGTTCTGGGGCTCGTCATTTTGACGCTTCTGGTTCTGGTCGCCCTGTTCGGCCCCTGTTTTTACGATTACCAGACGGACGTCGTTCAGCAGAACATCAAAAACCGGCTTCAGTGGCCGTCGGCCGCGCATCCCCTGGGAACCGACGAGTTTGGCCGGGACCTGTTGGCGCGTGTCGTTTATGGAACGCGGATTTCCCTGTCCATCAGTTTTCTGGCGGTGCTGCTGGGGCTCATCTGCGGAGGCGCCACCGGAGCGGCATCCGGCTACTACGGCGGGCGCATGGACCACATCATCATGCGCATCATGGACATCCTTCTGGCGATGCCCATGATCCTCTTCGCGATGGTCATCGTCGCCGCGCTGGGGCCCAAAACGATCAACCTGACGATCGCGCTCTCGATTTCGCTCATCCCGTCCTTCGCCCGTGTGGTTCGGGGCGCCGTGCTGACGGTGAGGGACATCGAGTTCATCGAGGCGGCCCGGGCGACGGGAGCGAAGGACTTCCACATCATCATGAGGCACGTTCTGCCCAACTGTCTTGCGCCGATCATCGTGCAGACCACGCTGCGCATAGCCGCAACCATCACCTCCATCGCGGCCCTGAGCTTTCTGGGGCTGGGCGTTCAGCAGCCTTACCCGGAGTGGGGGAGCCTGCTCTCGTCGGGCAGAACCTACATCCGCGATTCCAGCTATCTCACGTTTTTCCCCGGGCTGGCCATCATGATCACGATCCTCGCCCTGAACCTGCTGGGCGACGGACTGCGGGACACGCTGGATCCCCGGCTGAAATGAAGGGAGACGAGAACGGTGCCTGAACGCAAAACCGCGGCCCCGGTCATTTTGGACGTGGAAGGTCTGACCGTGGAGTACCGGACTCCCGGAGAAACGGTGCGCGCCCTGAACGGGGTGAATTTTTCGATTCGGAAGGGGCAGACCTTGGGGCTGGTGGGGGAGACCGGCGCGGGCAAAACCACCACGGGGCTCTCGATTCTGCAGCTCGTGCCCAGCCCGCCGGGGGTCCTCGTCTCAGGCCGGATCGTTTTCGACGGTCTGGACCTTACGAAGCTCTCGGACAAAGAGATGCAGTCCATTCGGGGCTCCAGAATTTCCATGATCTTTCAGGATCCCATGACGTCGCTGAATCCGGTCATGTCGGTGGAGCGTCAAATCGCCGAGGTGATCTCGTTCCACGAAAAAACTGACACGCACGCGGCCGTCGAAAAGGCCCGCTTCATGCTGGAACGGGTGGGAATCGCGCCGGAACGCGGCTCGGAGTTTCCCCACCAGTTCTCCGGCGGGATGAAGCAGCGTGTCGTGATCGCCATCGCTCTGGCCTGCACTCCGCAGCTTTTGATCGCGGACGAGCCCACAACGGCGCTGGACGTGACGATCCAGGCTCAGGTGCTGGAGCTCATGAAGGATCTGCGGGCGCGCAACGACACCTCCATGCTGATGATCACCCACGACCTGGGGATCGTGGCCGACATCTGCGACGCCGTGGCGGTGATCTACGGAGGCCGCGTCGTGGAGTACGGAACGCTGGAGGACATTTTTGAAAACTGCCGGCATCCCTACACCGAGGGGCTTTTCAACTCCCTGCCCAACCTGAAAAACCGGTCGGAGATGCTGAAGCCCATTCGGGGCGACATGCCCGACCCCAGCCGGCTGCCCAAAGGCTGCGTCTTCCGCCCGAGGTGCGACTATGCTCTCGAAATCTGCAAAACGGAAAAGCCCGGGCCGGTATACAGGACGGAGGAGCACTTCGCGGCCTGTCACCTGTACGACGAAAACACTATTTCAGAAAGGCTGCTGTTATCCCATGGCCGATGACGCGACGATGTCCGGCGTGAAACCGGAGAACGATGCGGAAAGCCTGCTGCAGGTCCGCCATTTAAAAAAATATTTCGACACCCCCAGAGGGAAACTTCACGCCGTGGACGACGTCTCCTTCGAGATTCGGCGCGGCGGAACTCTGGGGCTCGTTGGGGAGTCGGGCTGCGGAAAGTCCACCACTGGACGGGCTCTGCTGCGCCTGACGGAGCCCACCGACGGCGAAGTGCTCTTCGAGGGACAGAATATCCTCACCCTTTCCCTGGACGAAATGCGGAAAAAACGCCGGGACCTCCAGATCATTTTTCAGGATCCCTTTTCTTCCCTCGACCCGCGGATGAGCGTCGCGCAGATCATCGCCGAGCCTCTCACGGTCAACGGAGTGCTGCGGGGCCGGGCCCTCTCGGAGAAGGTGCAGGAGCTCATGAACGTGGTGGGGCTCTCCCGGCGGCTGACCAGCGCCTATCCTCACGAACTGGACGGCGGGCGGCGGCAGAGGGTGGGAATCGCCCGAGCCCTCGCCCTCACGCCGAAGTTTATCGTCTGCGACGAACCCGTCTCCGCCCTTGACGTTTCGATTCAGGCTCAAATTCTGAACCTGATGAAAACCATACGAAAACAAATGAACCTGACTTATTTGTTCATCACCCACGATCTGTCGGTGGTGTACCATTTTTCCGACGAAATCGCGGTCATGTACCTGGGCCGGATCATCGAAAAGGCGTCCTCCGAGGAGCTTTTCACGAATCCTCTCCATCCCTACACCGAGGCGCTCCTCTCGGCGATTCCGGTTCCAAGCCTGCGCGACCGCAGGAAACGCATCATCATGAAGGGCGAGATCACTTCTCCCATCGACCCGCCCGCCGCCTGCCGCTTCGCCGGCCGATGTCCCTCAGTCGTCGAAAAATGCCGCAGCGCCGAGCCGGAGCTTAAGGAAATCACGCCCGGACACCTTGTGTCCTGCTTTTTGCGGGACGCCTGAAATCGGAGGCCGCCACAATGTACAATATCACGGAAATCAAGGATCAAAACCAGCAGGACTGCCTGTCTTTGCTTTATCTGCACCTGGCGGGGAGCCTCGCCGAATGCTGCGGACGTTCCGCGGCCGGAACCGTGCGGGAGGCGATACGCCGCATGGGGCGGGATATGGGAAGCTCCCTCCGGAAGAAACACGTCGCCGCCGGCGTGAAGACCAACCTCCGCAGCCTTTACGGCGTGGGGTTGGAGTATCGGACCGATCCCCGTATGTACGAGGAGGTTCTGGCGGACTCCGAAGAGGTCTGTCTCTGGGAGGTGCGCACCTGCCCCATGGCCGACCTCTGGAACAGGGCGGGGGCCGGCGAAATCGGCCTTTGGTACTGTGAAGAGTTCCAGCGCGGACTGGTAACCGGCTACACCGGCGGCAGGGGCCAGATGAACCAATCCACTTTCCTGACCTGCCGTCGGGACAACCACTGCCGTTTTTCCGCGTACCTGCGGGCGGCCAACCTCGACGGAGAACAGCGCCGCGAGAGTTTCCCCTTCCCCGGCGAGGAGACCGGCCCTTCGGCTCCCCCGCTGAAGGACGCGACCTTTGCGGAGGGGATCGGGCTGCAGTTCATCAAAATGTACGGCTGTCTTTTGGAGGCGGCCAGAGAGCGGCACGGCGACGAGGGGGTCTGTGCCGTGGCGCTGGGGCTTCGCCGTCTGGCGGGAGAAGTGACGCCGCTCATGAAGCTTCACGCCGCCCATACCCGGGAGGTCTGCGACGAGGCCTTCCTGAGGCTGAATTTTCCCATCGCTCCGGACGTCTCGCAGGATCCGCGCTGGCTGGACTGCGTCGACCCGGACGCTCCGCGGCTCATGCAGATCAACCTGCTGAACGCGCTGAAGACGGAACTGCTGCGGCGCTGACGCAGGGGAGGACGAAAGATGTACACTTACGAAGAACGATGCGTGATGAACCTGGGGGACTGTTACACTCTGCTTTACGGCTGCATTGGGCGGCAGCTTCTGGACGACCACGGAGAGACGGGCGAAAAGGCCCTTCGGGACGCCACCCGCCGCTTCGGCATCGATCGGGCCCTGGCCACAAGGGAAAAACATCTGGCATGGGGAGCAAAGATCAACATGCAGAACCTCTTTACCCTGTCCCACGACCTTCCCGGCGACCCTCGCTTCCGTCGGGAGCTTCAGGAGCTCAACCCTCAGGAGCGGGTGTCCCACACCCTGGTCTGTCCCATGGCCGACGCCTGGAAAGCTCAGGGTCAGAGGGAAGTTGGACGAATTTACTGCGAGGAGTTCCATCCCGCCTGTTACAGCGCCTACGCCTACGACTACACTTACGTCAACCTGGCGAAAACGCTGACGCAGGAGGGCGACGAGTACTGCGCGTTCAACGTGGTGCTTCGTCCGGAAAACCTGCCGGAGGAGCTGCGGCCTCAGTGCTTCGAGGAATACGACCCCGCCTGGATTCCCCCTGAAATCGAGCCCGAAAACGCCAACGGCAAGCGCGGATTCGGAATTTTGAGCATCAAGCTTTACTTCCACCTGCTGCAGGCCGCTCTGGACCATCTGGGGGAGGAAGGGGCCTGCTCGGTGGAGCGGGGACTGCAGAATTTCTCCGGTGTCGCCGCGGAAATCCTGAAAACCTCGGCCTCCAAGGACTCGCGCTCTGTGGACGCCGCCTTCGTTTCCGACAACGTTCCCATCGAGATGGAACTGACCGAACCGCTGTGGGAGCGCTACGGTGAACGTCAGGCCAAAGAGCGCATGGAGATACATTTCTGCAAAAACCTGCTGCGAAAGCTGAACCCTGAGGCGTAGCGCCGTAACGGACATAAAACCGAAAACGCGAGGGCCCGCGGACGGCAGCAGCAGCGTCCGCGGGCCTGTTTTCATGCCAGTTTGAAGTCGAAGTGAAGACCTGATACCAATTTGCTTTCAACCGAGCGTTAATGAAGAAGCTAATGTTTGAATATCACTGCTTTTAGCTATTCTAACTTTAGGCCTTTTATTTCAAATTGGTATGAAGTCTTATCTTTTTCCCCTCGAAATTTTCCCATCGGAAGGTTGCACCACCAATCTAAACGATATATTAGTTTTTCTAATAATTGTTATGGAATTTATTTATTGGACATCTCCCTGATGAAGGAGTAAATTTATCATCATCACACCATAATTTTGCATAATTAAATAAATTGATGTTATAAAAATTTCATCAGTCTCGCTTAATCTATATTAAAAAGTTATTTATACATGATAA
This sequence comes from Synergistaceae bacterium, assembly GCA_031272035.1. Taxonomy (NCBI): domain Bacteria; kingdom Thermotogati; phylum Synergistota; class Synergistia; order Synergistales; family Synergistaceae; species Synergistaceae bacterium. The sequence continues at coordinate 49,762 of JAISUO010000097.1, read as the reverse complement.
AAATATAGTTAAGCACTTGAAAAACCGTTTATATATGTTTATAATTTTTAAAGTCAGAAAGAAGTGAATAATATGTCAGAAAATAGAATTGCTTCCAGAGTATGTCTTCTGGAAAGTTCTCCTATACGGAGAATAGCGACGATTGCACAGGATTTGATCTCGCAGGGGATCGACATCTGCAACCTGACAATAGGAAGGCCCGATTTCGACACTCCTGCTCACATCAAAAAAGCGGCGATTGACGCGATGGAACAGGGGAAAGTCCATTATTCCCCTACCAGCGGAGAGAAGGTTTTTCGCGAGGCTGTGTCTCACCGCCTCAAAGCAGACGATGGTGTGTACTATTCTCCGGACGAAATTATAGCCACAATGGGCGGCGGTGAGGGGGGTTACGCCGTACTGGCCAGCCTCGTGAATCCGGGGGACGAAGTCATTGTTGCATCCCCGATGTACCCGTACTACAAAGGGTGGACTTCCCTGTGCGGAGGAACTCTCGTTTCTCTCCCCCTCACGGGAAAGGAATTTGAGGTGGACATTGAACGACTGAAAAAAATTATCACGCCCAAAAGCAGGGTGCTGATTCTGACCAGCCCTCATAACCCTACGGGGAAAATATGGAAACGCCCTGTTTTGGAGAATATTGCGCAAATTTGTGCCAAACACGACATCACGGTTTTATACGACAACATTTACAGCAGCTTTGTGTATGAGGGAAACAAGGCCTTCAATATTGCCAGTCTGGACGGAATGAAGGAAAGGACGGTTATCGTCGCCAGTTTTTCCAAGACGTATGCCATGGACGGCTGGAGGATCGGCTATATCGCGGCGCCCCGGAGCCTGATTGAAGGTATTACAAAAATGCATCAGCATCTCGTGTCCTGCGCCAATACCTTTGTACAGATTGCGGCGGCTCATGCCCTTGAAGCCTCTCAGGATTGCGTAGAGGACATCCGACAGGAGTTCGATCGCCGCAGAAAGATGGTCATGAAGTATATGGACGAAATGGGGCTGAGCTGCCCCAGACCGGAAGGTTCGTTTTTTGTTTTCCCTTCCATTGAAAAATATGGTATGACTTCTCTCGACTTCGCACATTTTCTGATTGAAAAAGCACATGTGGCCACCGTCCCCGGTTCTGCTTTCGGTGAAGGGGGAGAATATCACGTACGCCTCGCCTACACAATTTCCTGCGACTTGATGCAGCCGGGGCTGGAACGCATGAAAACCTGTCTCCTGTCTCTGGAAAAATAACTCAACAGGACGATTTTGAAGGAGGTGCCGCAAGGAGTAAAAAAAGCGCAAAAAATGTTGAAGCGAATTCTGAATTAAAACCACATTCTTAATGAGAAATGAGGTAAGAGCAATGATGAAAAAAATTATTTTGGGATTGTGTATTTTGGCGTTGTCATGTGCGAGCGGAGCTTATGCGGCAGAGCAGGAACCGATTCGAGTGGGCCTGTGTGTTTCGCTTTCGGGAGGAGCTGCGGCGTACGGGATTCACATGCGCAACGGAGCTCAGGATGCAGCGGATGATATCAACAAGGCGGGAGGCATTCAGGGTCGCAAGCTGGAACTGGTGGTGGAAGACGATGCCGGAAATCCGGCTCAGGCTTCTTCCGTTCTGATCCGTATGATCTCTCAGCACAAGGTCAACGCCATTATCGGCGGAGCGAATAGCACCCTGGCTTTTGTATGCAAGGAAATTGCCGAGGCTCAGCACGTCCCCACCATAACGACTTCCGGCTCCAATCCCAAGCTGACGGGCCCGGACAATAAATATTTCTTCCGCCTCCATCAGAGCGACGAAATTGCAGCCACTCGGGCCGCCCGCTTCTTTGTGGAAAAACTGGGATTGAAGAAAATTGGAGTTCTGAGCGACACCTCCGATTTCGGCATGGGCTGCAGGGACTATTTTGTAAAGGCTCTCGAAGATTTGGGCGTTAAACCCGTTACCATCCAGAGTTTTAACGTGGGCGATCTGGATTTCACCCCCCAGCTTCTGGAGATAAAGCAGGCCGGCGCCGAGGGGTTGGGACTTTTCGCGAATCTTCCTGAGGCCTCTTTCATCACCCGCCAGAGCCGACAGCTGGGTTTGAGTTCCGATAAGTTCCAGATTATCATGACCGGCATCGCCGTTCCTCGTTATATTGAGCTGGCCCCCGGCGATACGGACAACGTTTACGGTGTGGGACCCTTTGTCGCCACCATGAAGGAACCGGAAGCCGTGGAATACGTGGAACGCTATCGCAAGGAATACAATATGGACCCCTCTCACCACTCCACAAACACCTATCAGGCCATTGTCGCGCTGGCAAAAGCCTGGGAAAAAGTGGGAACCAAAGACAACGCGGCCGTAGCAGATGCCCTGAAGACCGTACAGTGGGATGCCTTTGGTCAGAAGGGGAACCACTTCCTGTCCAACGGACAGGGCGTTCTTACCATTTACATTTTCCAGGTTCAGGACGGCGTCTGGCGCACCAGTGCTGTACAGGTTCAGTAACAGTGTAAATAATCTGCGGCAAAGGGGCAAAACGAGCCGGTGATTTATACCAATTTGCTTTCAATTAAGTATCAATAAAGAAGCTAATGTTTGAATGTCATTGCTTTTAGCTATTCTAACTTTAGGCCTTTGACTTCAAATTGGTATTAAATAACAGGTTTGCTTTTGCCCCTTATTTCTGTTTGTGGCAGATTGAATAAAAGACCTTAAAGCGAGGTGGAATAAATGCCATTGCCGATTTTTATGCAATATCTGATAGGAGGCCTTGCAATAGGGGCTGTCTATTCTCTGATTGCCGTGGGATATTCCATGATATGGAAAACCATGGGACTTCTCAATTTCGCTCAGGGACCTGCCGTAATGTTCAGCGGTTTTCTGGGAATAACCGCTTTAACCCTGCTTCCTAAAAATTTTCCGCCTCTTCTTACACTTATGGCTGTACTGACCTTTGCCTGCTGCGTTTCAGCTCTTATTTCCGTTGTTATCCATAAAATGGTGCACGAACCGACCTTCAAAAGCTCCCTGAAACTTCGAAACGTAAACTATGAAAAAATGAACGTTCTTGTGGCCACTCTGGCTGTGGGCGTTCTTCTTGAAAATACCGCGAAAATCATATGGACCGGAGAACCGCGTTTCTTTTCTCTGCCTATCGGCAGGTCCGTTATACAGGCAGGAAGTATTATCTTTCCCTCCATTAACCTGTGGATTCTCTGTATCGCAGCGCTTATCGTTTTTTTGCTTCAGCTGTTTCTCTACAAAACCAGGGCCGGCAAGGCGATGCGTGCGGTGGCTCTGGACAAGGAAGCCGCGGCTCTGATGGGGATCAACGTTCGCCGCAGCATTCAGGCCACCTTCACTCTTGCCTATGTCCTTGGGGCAGTTGCGGGGATTCTGGTATCTCCCATTATTTTTGCGTATTTTGCTCATGGGCAGATCCTGGGACTGAAAGGGTTCTCTTCCGCCATTCTGGGGGGAATTTACAGCGTGCCGGGAGCGATTTGCGGGGGGTTGCTTCTGGGCGTTCTGGAAAGTTTTGGAGCCGCTTTCGTGGGAGCAGGGTATAGAAATACGGTCGCTTTCATCGTTCTGATCGCCGTGCTTCTGATTCGCCCCACGGGGCTGTTCGCCAAAAAAGCGAGCGAAAAACTTTAACAGGACGAACATCATGACAAACATAAAAGATAAAAAAATCTCATCCTCTGTTTTCATCGTCGTTCTGCTCTGCCTGATGGCCCTGCCCTTTATCTTCGACCAACACTATATTTATCATGTTGGAATTATTTCCGTGATGAATTTGTTGCTGGTTCTGGGGCTCTTTCTGATGACGGGGCTTTCAGGACAGATGAATTTGGCTCAGGCCAGTTTTTGGGCCCTTGGAGCCTATGGTTACAGCATCACGGCTCGGGCGGGAATGCCCTTCTGGCTGTCTGTGGCGGCGGTTGTGCTTATCGCGTTTCTGACCACCGTGATTCTGGGCTTCCCCACCATGAAGGTTTCAGGGATTTATTTTTCGATGGTGACTCTCGGGTTCGGCGAAATCACGAGAATTATCATCCAAAACTGGCAAAGTATTACCGGAGGCGGGATGGGCATAAGAGAAATTCCGAAAATGCGGCCCTTTGCCTTTCCTCTGACAACTCTGCCCCAGATTTATCTTTTTATCCTGGGCGTCGGTCTGACCTGCATCGTACTTGTCTATCTTTTGCTTCGATCCAACCTGGGGCTGGCGCTGAAAGCTTCGGGGTCGAACGGAATCGTTTCCGAAGCCATAGGCATTAATACCTTTCGCATCAAGGTTCTTGCGGTATTCCTCAATTCTCTTCTGGCTGGTATTGGGGGAATTTTTTATGCCGGCTATTACGGCATGATCCATCCTGACGCCTTCACTTCGGGGGTTTCCTTTTCCTTTGTGCAGATGCTGGTGGTCGGAGGAATTCACAGTTTCACGGGTATTTTGCTGATGACTCCGGTTTTGTCGGTGGCTTTTGAATATCTGCGGGCCTTTGGTGAATACCAGGTCATTGTCTACGCGCTTATGGTCCTCCTGTTTGTGATTTTCTGCCCCAAGGGAGTGGGCGGTTTTCTGGAAAACTGCATTCGAGGGCTTTCCGGGAAAAAGGACCGGGAAAAAGGCGTTTCCGGAGTTCAGGGTACCTTCGTGGTATCCTCCGGCGATCCCCGACGAACCGCGGACAAAGAGCAGTCCGTTCTTCGAACCGAGAATCTGGGGATAGATTTCGGCGGAATTTCCGCGCTCAGCGAAGTGGGCATCGAGCTGAAAAAGGGAGAACTTCTGTCTGTGGTAGGGCCCAACGGCGCCGGCAAAACGACGCTCTTCAACGTCATTTCCGGCATCTACAGGCCTGACAGCGGGAAGGTCTGGCTGAAGGAAAAAGATATCACCGGTTTGTATCCTCACAGCATCGCACGCCTGGGGATGGTTCGTACCTTCCAGAATCTGGGCATTTACGACAGCCTGACCGTGATGGAAAGCGTTTGTGTGGCCACCCATCGCAGACATCTGCAGTTCGAATTTTCTGGCAGAGTGAGGGAACTGCTGCGCCCCTGGACAAAAAATTGTGAGGACGCGAGACGCCTTCTCGCTTTTGTAGGGGGCTTCGACGGGCTGGAAGACGAACTTTGCATCAACCTTCCCTACGGTTTCCAAAAACACCTTGAAATCGCGCGAAGCCTCGCTTTGGATCCGGAAATTCTTTTGCTCGACGAACCGGCAGCCGGCCTCAACCAGATCGAAAAAGAGGAAATGAGCAAAATGATCCGCAAGGTCGTGGACAGCGGCGTTTCTGTGATGCTCATAGAACATGACATCAAGCTCGTTTCTAATATTTCAGACCGCATTATTGTTCTTGACTATGGAAAACTGATCGCGAATGGAGCGCCGGCCGAAGTCATGAAGGATCCCAAAGTTATTGCCGCTTATATCGGGGCTGCTTCCCGTTCGCCCGCCGGTGCAGGGGGATTGCAGGAGGGGATCGCATGAGCGTGTTGCTTGATGTATTCGGATTAAGCGTTTTTTATGGGAAAAGTCGAGCGTTGAACGGAGTTTCTGTCTGCGTCAACGAAAATGAAATCGTAGCGCTTCTGGGGCCCAACGGCGCTGGGAAAACGACTTTCATGCGTACCATCAGTGGCCTTGTGAGAGCGGCTCAGGGAAAAATTTTCTTCGACGGCGAAGAGATCACCCACTGGGCTCCGGAAAACATCGTCCTCCGGAAAAAAATAATCCACGTTCCCCAGGGAAGACACGTATTTGGAGAAATGAGCGTGGCGGAAAATCTGGAGCTGGGGGCTTACAGCAACATTGGAAAGCATAAGCAAAAAGATTTGTACGACAAAGTTTACAGCCTTTTCCCCAAGCTTTATGAACGCCGCAGGCAGATTGCGGGGACCCTCAGCGGAGGAGAACAGCAGATGCTGGCGGTGGGAAGAGCCTTAATGGCTGAACCCCGGCTGTTGATCATGGACGAGCCATCCATGGGGCTGGCGCCTATTATTATTCATGATCTGTACTTAAAAATTTCAGAAATCGCGAAACTGGGAACCACCATTTTTCTGGTGGAACAAAACGCGCTGATGGCCTTTGAAGTCGCCGAACGGGCCTATTTTCTGGACGTGGGAGACATTACCACATCCGGTAAAGTCGAGGACCTTCGGCATGAGGACATTGTGCAGGCTTATCTGGGAATCTGAACCCTCATGAAACGATTTTTGTATGACGTGGCGGTGATCGGCAGTGGCGGAGCAGGATTGGCCTCCGCCTCGGCCGCAGCGGAAGAGGGCGCAAGGGTGGCGGTCGTCAACAAGGGTTACACCCCTCATACCGGTGCGACCATCATGGCTCCAGGGTCCTTCGCGGCGGTGGGGGAGGCCTGGAAATCTCCGAACGACAGTAAAGAGTGCCATTTTCGAGATACTCTTGCAGGCGGACAGTATCTGAACAAACAGGATTTGGTCAAAGCGATGGTGGAAGGGGCAGCAGAAGCTGCAGAGAAAATGGAACGAATGGGAGCTCTGTTTCAGCGCACGGAAAACGGAACCTCCTATGCGCTCCGGACGGATGGAGGTCACAGTTATCCCCGTTCCCTCTATCTGGGGAATCACATCGGACGGGAACTTTGCGGGACGCTGACAGGGGAGCTGATAAAACGGCAGGTTCCCATTTACGAAAATGTCTTCATTCTCGAAATTCTTAAGGATCAAAACGGTGTACGGGGCGTCCTGGGGCTCGACATGGATACTCTGGAGCCTCTGCTGTTTGAATGCGCGTCTCTGGTTCTGGCCACCGGGGGCGCTGGGTATCTTTACGAAAACTCGGACAATCCGCCGGATCTCACCGGCGACGGTCTGGCTTTGGCCTTACGGCTGGGGCTGAGCCTGATGGATATGGAATTTGTTCAGGTGTATCCTCTGGGCTTTTTGTCCCCGCCCTCCATTAAGGGCGCGGAAGCCGCTTATATCAATTGTGTCCGCCTGTTCAACGCGAAGGGTGAACGCTTTATGGAGCGCTGGAATCCCGAAAAAATCGAGATGGCTACCCGCGATACTCTGATTGCCGCCATCATGCAGGAGATTCAGGAAGGACGGGGCTCCCCATCGGGAGGCGTATTTGCGGGTTTTCAGCATCTGACCCCTGAGGTCATGGAACGGGAAATGCCGGATCTTCTCGAAACCTACAAATCCATCGGCTTCGACCCTCACAGGGAGATGCTTGAAGTGGCTCCTACCGTGCATTTTACGATGGGTGGCGTCGCCGTGGACGAAAACTGGGGAACACCGCTTCCGGGATTATATGGAGCGGGTGAGGTTTGCGGCGGAGTTCACGGCGCAAACCGCCTGAGCCAAAACGCTCTTACCGAGGCTCTTGTCTCCGGTTTTACAGCCGGACGCAACGCGGCGCAACACGCGCTGAAACAACAAAAAATGGCGTTTTCTCTGCCTCCTTCCTGTTGCCAGGGTATTGAAAACCACATTTCAGTTCTCCAAAAAAGAAAAGAGGGGGTGGATGTTGAAGAATACCGACGCCAGGTGCGGAAAATCATGTGGGAAAAGACCGGAATTTTGCGCAGGGAGGAAAGTTTGACCGAAGCACTGACTGCGCTGAAAAAGCTTCAGGATCTGCCCATGCGGCTGGAGGTGAAGGACTCTCCTCTTCACGTGATTCAGAGCTTCGAAAACCGCAATATGGTTCTGGTGGGGCTCGCCATGACCGCTTCTGCTCTGTGTCGGCGAGAATCCCGGGGGGCCCACAACCGAACCGACTGGCCTGAAATGGACAACAAAAATTACCTGAAGAATTTTTATGTTTCACTGCGGAACCAGGAAATCATGACGGACTGCCGGGATGTGGAACTGAAGTATATGGAGCCGGGGTGCTGAAAATGAAGGGTATCGTGACGATACTGCGGTTTGTCCCCTCCATCGACAGAGCGCCGCATTACGAGGACTACAGTTTTGATTATATTCCCGGCATAAAGGTCCTGGATGTGCTGCATCAGGTGCGTGAAAAATATGACCGGGACCTGAGTTATCGTTGGGGCTGTCGGGACGGCAGCTGCGGGTTATGTGGCGTTATGGTCGACGGTCAGCCCGCTCTCGTCTGTAAGCAGGAGGCCTCCCGTAACATGACTCTGACGCCGCTGGCTCATCTCCTGCCGGAAAAGGATTTAATCGTGCGCAGAGACTCTGCGGAGAGGGAATTTTCTTTTTTACCCCATTTCCACCCCGGGAGCACCACTCTCCCTGAAGCACGGATTTTGGACGGGCGGCTGGAACTGCGGTATCTGGCGGGCCGTTGTGTAAACTGCCGATGCTGCCAGGCTGTTTGCCCTGTGAAAAGACGGCATCCTCACAATTTTTGGGGCCCCGCTCTTTTTGCGCGTATAGCGAAGATCCTGTTCGACCCCCGGAACGGAGGCAGCCATGAAGCCGCTCTGGAAGGGAGTGGAATCGTGAAATGCGTCGAATGCGGGCGATGTTCCGCAGTTTGTCCGCATAAAGCGGACCCCTGTCGATTGATCGCTGCAATGAAATAACGGGAAATAATCTTTGGAGGTGCAGAGAATGTTGATGCTGGAAATGATGAAAGGCGCGCGCGTTCTGCTTGAGGTTTGCGCGGGGATGAAGAAGGGTGAGAAACTGCTGATCGTGACGGACACGATGTCTCCGGAGGTCGTTTCAAGGGCGCTGTACATGGCGGCCAGAGAAATGGATATTGCGGCTCACATCATCACGATGCCCGTCCCTCAAACAGGGGGAGAACCCTCAGCGGTTGTAGCCGCCGCCATGCAGGCCGCTGACGTTATCCTTTCTCCCACCACTCGTACCCTTTTCCATACGAAGGCCACTTTGGACGCCTGCAACAAGGGCGCGCGCCTTTTCAGTCTGACCGAATGCGATGAGTGGATTCTCATCCGAAATGGAGTGGAGGCGGACTTCGTCGCTATCAGCCCTGTGGTGAAGGCACTGGGCAAATTTTTCGACGAGGGCCGGGAGATTCACGTCACCTCCCCCGGAGGAACGGATTTCAAAGCCTCCATTGTAGGCCGGGGGGGCATCGTCAACACCTGCATATGCCACGAGCCTGGCATGAGAAGCGGCTTTCCGGATATTGAGGCCAACGTCCCCTCCATTGAGACTGAGGGTGAAGGCGTCATCGTCATCGACGCCAGCGCCTCCATGGGAATCGGGCTGGTCGACAGCCCTGTGAAGCTCTTCGTTGAAAAGGGAAAGGTCGTCAAAATCGAGGGAGGTACGTCAGCAACCCAGCTTCGAACCATTTTGGAGGACGCGCAGGATCCCAACGTTTACGCCATAGCGGAAATCGCCGTAGGCCTGAATCCCTTCTCACCGGTTTGCGGCAAGATCATTTATGACGAAGGGCGTTACGGTACGGGGCATTTTGCCGTGGGAGACAATACCCGTCAGGGCGGCGTGAACAAAGCGCCTCTGCACCTGGATATGGTCTACTGGAGCCCCACTTTCAGGGTAGATGGAAAACTCATCGTGGAAGACGGCAAACCCGTAACGGGTATAGCCTGCAAGGCCCTGCCAGGCTCCAGGTAAAATTGTTATGGAATTTATTTATTGGACATCTCCCTGATGAAGGAGTAAATTTATCATCATCACACCATAATTTTGCATAATTAAATATCTGACGTTTTGTGAAGTGAACCCGGATCGGAGAGACGGCAGGATGAAACTGAACGAATTTCAGGGTAAGGGACTTTTAGAGAAAACGGGAATTCCTCTTCCGAAGGGAAAGGTGGCTTCTTCCCCCGGGGAGGTTCGCCTTCTCGCGGAAGAAGCGACGGGGGACTGCGTCCTGAAGGCGCAGATCCCGGCCGGAGGCCGGGGCAGGGCGGGGCTGGTTCGAAGCGCCTCATCTCCGGAAGAAGCGGAACGAGTTTCGAAGGAAATTTTCGGCAAAACCCATCGGGGATGCCTTGTGGAAAAAGTTCTGGTCGAAGAAAAACTCGACATTGAAAGTGAATTGTATCTCAGCTTTGGCCTGAACGCCGACGAGGGCGCGGTGGATATGCTGGTCAGCCGGTCCGGAGGCGTCGACATTGAGTCGGCTGCGGAAAAGGACGCGGCGGCCATTTCCCGGACGACCTTTTCTCCGCTGAAGCCCCCCGAGGAATACGAGGTGCGAAGCGTGTGGCGGAAGCTGGGCTTTCAGGGGCCCCTTCTGCTGAAACTGGCCGACGTCTCCTGGAGGCTGGGGCGGCTTTTCTTCTCTCAGGACCTGATGCTGGCGGAAATCAACCCCCTGGCGGTTCTGAAAAACGGCGCGGTGGTCGCCGCGGACGCGAAAATGGAGGCCGATGACAACGCGCTGTTCCGGCATCCCGAAATGGGAAGCGCGAAGGACGCCCTGACGAACCCCATGGAGCGGCAGGCCTTCGAGATCGGCGTGACCTGCGTCCTGACGGAGGGAACGGTGGGGGTCATCGCCAGCGGCGCGGGACTGGCCATGAACACCATGGACATCCTCGCTTCGAGAGGGGCCGCGGCCGCGAATTTCCTCGAAACGGGCGGAGGCATCAACGCCGTCCTGATGCGGGACTCCGTGAAACTTCTGATGAACGATTCTCGCGTGCAGGGCCTCATCATCAACCTTTACGGGGGGGTCAATCCCATGGTCGCCGCTGCGGAGGGCATCGTGGCCGGATGGAAGGAATGCTCCGGAAAAATTCCCGTGGTCGTCAAAATTTTGGGAAATCAGCAGGAGGCGGCCTGGAAAATCGTGGAAGACGCGGGGCTGCCCGTGGTCAAAAACGTCCATACGGAAAAGGCCGTGGACCTGCTGCTGGAAAAAATGGCGTCGGAAGGGACGTTTAAGCCGAAAGGGACTTTCAGAAAATGAGCATACTGCTGACGAAGGAAACCCGGGCTGTCGTTCAGGGCGCGACGGGGCGCATCGGACGAAAACAGACGGAGTGGATGCTGGAATATGGGACGAAAATCGTGGCGGGGGTGACTCCCGGCCACGGGGGAGAGGTTCTGAAGGAATTTGGGGATCTGCCGGTGTACGACTGCGTCGCCGACGCGGTGACGGAGCGACAGGCCAACGCCACGGTGCTCTTCGTTCCGGCGCCGCTGCTGCGAAACGCCGTTCTGGAGAGCGCGGCGGCCGGTATGAACCTGATCGTGGCGGTCCCTGAGCACGTTCCCGTTCACGATACGCTTCAGATGAGATGCTTCGCCCGGGAAAGGGGAACAACCCTGATCGGCCCCAACAGCGCGGGGCTTATCTCACCGGGGATCGGCAAGCTGGGCATTCTGCCGGGGAACATGTTCACGGCCGGCAGGGTCGGCCTGATCTCCCGGAGCGGCACTCTGGCCTACGAAGTGGCGGGGTACCTCGGGGAGAAGGGCTGCGGACAGAGCACCGTTGTGGGCCTGGGGGGCGATCCCGTGACGGGAACCTCCCTGAGCGAGCTGCTGGAGATGTTTGAGGAAGATCCCGAGACCGACGCCGTGGTGGTGGTCGGTGAAATCGGAGGAACAGCGGAGGTTGGCGCGGCGAAACAGGTCGCCCGAATGAAAAAACGGGTGGTTTTCTTCATGGCCGGACGAAGCGCGCCGGCAGGGCGGACTCTGGGCCACGCCGGCGCCATCATCCGGGGCCAGACGGGAACCATCGAATACAAAACCCGGTGTCTCGAAGAAGCGGGGGCCGGAGTGGCTTCCTCCATCGACACGATCTGCGATTTTTTGCTGTGACTTCAGTGCGGGGGTGTGGTGCGTTTGATTCGGATCAATGCGGAAGGGTGCAAGGGCTGCGGCATATGCGTGGCTTTTTGTCCCGTTAAGGTGCTGGAGATGTCCGGCGAGCTGAACGCCAGAGGCGTCCATTTTCCCGTGACGGTGGAAAGTCGGGCGGACAGGTGTACGAAATGCAAAACCTGCATGATCCACTGTCCCGATTTTGCCATCGTCGTGACTCAGGAATAAAAATTTAGGAATGTAAATTTAGAAATGAAAAATTCAGAAATGAAAATTCAGGAATATAAAAATGAATAAAAAAGACGTGAACGATAAAAAAAGCAAAAAGAGCGGCAAAACGGACTTTCTCCTGGGGAACGTCGCCTGCGCCGAGGGGGCGCTTTACGCGGGGTGCGGCTTTTTCGCCGCCTATCCCATCACGCCGGCCTCCGACATCGGCGAGCATTTCGTGAAGCGCGTGATGGACCGGGAGGGATTTTTCATTCAAACGGAGGACGAAATCGCGGCCATCGGAGCCGTCATCGGCGCCTCCTGGGGGGGACTGAAGGCCATGACGGCCACATCGGGGCCCGGAATCAGCCTCATGTTGGAAAACATCGGCCTCGCGACGGCCACGGAGACCCCCTGCGTCATCGTCAACGTCCAGCGGGGCGGCCCCTCCACCGGCAGTCCCAGTCTGCCCCTTCAGGCGGACATGCTCCAGGCCCGGTACGGCTCTCAGGGCGACTACGAGCTCATCGCCTGCGCGCCTTCTTCTCCTCAGGAGATGTTCGACCTGACCGTTTGGGCCTTCAACGCCGCCGAAAAATACCGCACTCCCGTTTTTGTGCTGTCTGACGCGCTGGTGGGGCATATGTACGAGCAGGTCCATTTCCCGGAGCCCGGCGAGCTGCCCGTCATCAACAGAAAAATTCCTGAGCGTTACGATAAAAAGGTTCCCATGTTCCTGGATGAAGACGTGGCTCCCATGTCCGTGTTCGGACGGGGGCTCAAATCCAACGTGACGGGCTCCACGCACTTCGCGGACGGAACCCGCAGCGTGGCCAGCATCGCGGCCATGGACGACGAAATACGCAAACTGCGAGGCAAGCTCCACAGGGCCATCGACGAGATCACTCTGGACGAGACCTGCCGGATTGAGGACGCGGACGTGGTACTCTATTCTTACGGCTCCATGTTCCGGGCGGCCCTGGCGGGCATGGAACTCGCCCGTTCGGAGGGGCTCCGGGTGGGCTGTTACCGGGCGACGACGGTTTGGCCCTTCCCCGAAAAACGCGTTCGGGACCTGACGGCCCACTGCAAAGCCGTCATCGTCTGCGAAAACAACCTGGGACAGATGTATTACCCCGTGGCGGCCGCCGTGGCGGAGAACATCCGGGTTTTAAAGGGAACGCCCGAAATTCTGGGCGGCCTGCCCCGTCCCGAGGACGTGGTCCGGTGGGTAAAGGAGGCTCTGAAATGAAGAAAGAGTCAAAATCCAACGCATTCAGGCATCCGCTGGAAAAATACTTCCGGGACGGCATCAAATACACCACCTGCCCCGGGTGCGGCAATGGCATCGTGGCCCAGAGCGTCCTTCAGGGAATCGAGGCCATGGGCGGCAACATCGACGAGTACGCCTTCGTCTCGGGAATCGGCTGTTCGGGATGGATCCCCAGTCCGGCTTTTGCGGGGGACCTGCTCCACGTCACCCACGGACGCTCGCTGCCTGCGGCGACGGGGCTGAAAATCGCGCTTCCCCGTCAGAAGGTGGTGGTGTTTCAGGGCGACGGCGACCTGGGCGCCATCGGAGGAAATCACTTCATCCACGCCTGCAGGCGCAATATCGATCTGACCGTAATCTGCGTCAACAACGGAATTTACGGCATGACAGGGGGACAGGCGGCCCCCACCACTCCCGGCGGGCTGAAAACCGCCACGACTCCGCTGGGCAACGTGGAACGTCCTTTTGACGTCAGCGCCCTGGCGATAACGGCAGGGGCCACTTTCGTGGCGCGATGGACCACATGGCACGCCGCGCAGATCACGGCGTCGTTCCGGAAAGCGGTCAGTCATCCGGGTTTTGCCTTCATCGAGGTGATCTCTCAGTGCCCCGTCCAGTACGGCAAGGTGGTGGGCATGAGAAACGACCCCGTGGCCATGCTCGCCGGCTACCGGGAAAATTCCATTCCCATCGCCGCCGCTGTGAAGCTGCCGGAGTCGGAAAAAGCGGGAAAAATTGTCGTCGGAGAGCTGCTTTGCAGACCCGAGGTTCCGGAGTTCACCCGGGAGCTGGCCCGTGTGAAGCGGGAAGCCCGTTCAGGGAAAGAGGGTGCGCGGAAATGACGGACGCGGGCAGAAAGCTGAAGCGGGACGCGCAAAAGGCAGGGCCGGGCCGGACGGAAATTCGCCTCACCGGCGTCGGAGGGCAGGGCGTCGTTCTGGCTGGGACCATCCTGGGCCGGGCCGCGGCGATTTACGATGAGCTGAACGCCGTGCTGACCAAGGAATACGGCTCTGACATGCGGGGAGGCGACGTGAGCACGGACCTCGTCCTTTCCGGAGAAAAGATCGTCTACCCCACGGTTCTCGCCCCTGACGTGATGGTGACTCTGGCCCCCCGGGCCTTTGAAAACAACAAAAAATGGCTTCGGGACGGAGTTCGCCTGGTGTACGACGCGGGTCTGGTGCATTTTGAAAAGGGGGATCTGCCCAAAGGCTGCAAAGCGCTGGGAGTGCCCTTCACCGCGCTGGCGGACGGGACGTTTCACCGGACGGACGTGGCGAATATGGTTTTCCTGGGCTTTTTTACCGGCGTGGTCCGTCTTCTGACCGCCGACGCCGTTCGAAAGGCCCTTGCCGACCTGCTTCCGCCCAGAAAGGAAAAAGGGCCGGACGTCAACCTTCAGGCCTTCGAGCTGGGTTTGAAAGAGGGAGAGGCGTTTTCTCATGAGTGAATCTCAGGTTAATGAGGCTGGCAGTTCATTTTATCCCGGCGTTCGCGGGAAGGATGATTTTGTGTTTCCTCGGATTTTTCCGGCGCGTCAGAACTTTGAAGCGGAAAGTGTGACGGACGTGGAGGCCCGGGTTGCGTCTCAGGTCGATTCCGTCCTGGCCGGGTCTGCCCTGAAAAAAGGGACCAGGGCGGCGTTGGCCGTGGGCAGCCGGGGCATCGCGGGGCTGGACCGGATCGTCCGGGCCCTGATCGAATCCCTGCGCCGGCACGGAATCGACCCCTTCATCGTCCCCGCCATGGGCAGCCACGGCGGCGCGACAAAAGAGGGACAGGCGGCGCTTCTGAAGGAGTTCGGGATCACGGAGGAGAGCATGGGGGCGAAAATCCACTCCTCCATGGAGGTCGTTTCTCTGGGGGATGTCCTGCCCGGTCTGCCGGTCTGGTTCGACCGCGTTGCTTACGAGAGCGCCGACTGCGTCATTCCGGTCAATCGAGTGAAAAATCACACCACGTTTCGCGGCGACATCGAAAGCGGTCTGCACAAAATGCTCTGCGTGGGGCTCGGCAACCACGAGGGCGCTCAGACCATGCACAGCTACGGCATCGAACGTTTCAGCGAAGTCATTCCGAAGGCGGGGCAGTACGTCCTCGGCAAAGTCTCGGTCCCCTTCGGCCTTGCCGTCGTGGAGAACGCCAAAGAGCTTCCCGCCCTGATCGAGGCCGTTCCGGGGTCCAACTTTGCCGCACGGGAGCCGGAACTGCTCCGGCTCTCCCGGGAGATGATGGCGCGCCTCTGCTTCGACGACATCGACGTTCTGGTGGTCCGCGAGATGGGGAAAAACATCAGCGGCGTGGGAATGGATCCCAACATCACCTGCCGCTACCAGGCCGCTCACATGCCGGACGGGCCTTTGAAAATTCAGAGAATTGTCGTGCTGGAGCTGACGAAGGAGACCCACGGCAATGCGCTGGGGATCGGATGCGCCGATATCTGCACGCATCGCCTGGTGAAAAGCATTGACTTTGACGCCACCTGCACCAACGCCATGACGGCGACGCGGCTGGATCGCGTGAAAATTCCGCTGATCGCCCGGACGGAGCGGGACGCCGTCGCCGTTGCCCTTCAGACCTGCACGGGCAACAAGGAGGCGCCTCCCAGGCTGGTGTACATCAAAAATACGCTGGAGATCGAGGAAATTTACGTTTCGGAGGGACTGCTGCCCCACGTGGAGAAGCATCCGCGGCTTTCCGTGACGGGAGAGGGCCGGGAGATGCGCTTTGACGAGGAAGGCAGCCTAAAATTGTAAAAAATTATAAAGGGTCAAGGCAAAAACCCCATGGAACGGGCCGTTTTTCTGAGGATGTCCAGAGAATCCTCGATCCCGTGCCGGGGATAACGGTGAGTAATGAGGTAACAGACGCGTTCGGGAGGTGTTTCGCGCAGCCTCTGAAATGAAAATCGGGCGTTGGTCCAGCGTTTCAGCACGGAAAAAGGGACAAAGGCCCACTGTTCCGGGAAGCGGAGCATGTGTTCGATGAGGGCGACGGTATCGACGCCCACGTTGTAGGAGTCGGCTGGGTTCCAGTACATATCGTGCCAGAACTGGAACCGGGGTCCCCAGTCGAAGCGAATTTCGTTGTGGGGATCGAGTTCTTCCACGGAAACCTCTTTGGGGAGATTGGGGGCGAAGGATCGGATGATCAGCATTTCTTCGCGAAAAAAAAGCTCGACCCGGACGTTGGGCAGGCGGTATTCGTGATGAACGAAGCCGGCGTCTATTTTTTGCTCCTCAAGAAGCCGATAGATGACGGGGGTTTGACTGCTCTCGATCGTCAGCCGGACCATGGGGTCGTTGTCCAGCAGGGCCTTGTAGAGTTCGGGAAGAACAAAGGTATTGGCGCTGTCGACGCCGCAGATTCGGAGCTGCAGATCGGGCAGGGACGTTTTTTTGATGTCCTGCAGGGCGGAAAACATTCTTTCCGCCACGACGAGAAACGACCGGCCCGCCGGGGTAAGGACGATGAGTTTTTTGCCTTTTTGGCGGTCAATCAGCGGATATCCCAGTTCTTTTTCCAGTTTTTTCAGCCGCTGGCTGGCAGAGGACTGAGTCAGAGCCAAAATGTCGGCGGCTTTGCTGAAACTTCCCGTTCTGACAATGGCCAGAAAAGCTTCGATTCCCGGATCCAGCACGGCGATCTTCCTTTCTTGTGAGTAAATTCAGAAAGACAGGGAATATTATAGCGGAGGAACAAAGGAGTGACGATGTCGGCATGATAAAGGATCAGGATTTGTGGGCGGGAAGCGCGATTATCCTTTTTGCGCTGTTTCTTCTGAACAGCATGGGATCGCTGTCCTTCATGCAGTCGATCTACCCGAGAGTTTTGCTCGTCCTCATGATGGTATCGGGCGTCGGCATCATTTTTCGCGCCTTTAAAACCTTCAGGCGTACAGGAAAAGTCTATCACAGGCTTCCCTTTGTGGATTTTCTTTTGCAGGCGGCAATACCGGGGGCTTTTGTGATTATTTTGTCCGTACTTATAACCACACTGGGATTTTATGCGGGTTCTTTTATCGCAATGGCGGGAATTTGTGTATTACAGGATTTCGTCATTCAGGGCAAAATCGACCTGGCTCTGAAAACTGTCACGAAAATTCTGCTCTTTTCCGCCGGTTGTTCCGCGGGGCTGTATCTCTGTTTCAACGTGCTGCTCCATCTTGCCACACCGGCGGGTTTTTTGGGATTCTGAAAACGACAATGATTTAAGTTCTCTATTTTGAAGGAGGCTGTAAAATGAAGTGTAAAGCAGGTATGTGTGTTCTGTTTATTGCAATAGTTCTGGCGTTGTTCTCCGTCCTGCCGACCGACGCGGCCGAGCAGCCGAAATGGCCGACCAAAACCATCACGTGGATCGTGCCTTTTTCCGCCGGCGGAAACTCGGACAACATCACGAGGATTATCGCGCCCTATTTCTCGAAGGAGCTGGGCGTTCCCATCAACATCGTCAATAAGCCGGGTTCCGCGGGAGAAATCGGAACCATGGAAATAGCGGAAGCCGAGCCGGACGGGTACACCATCGGCGTCATCAACGCTCCCGACATTCAGATTTCCTGCATTCTCAACAAAAGCTATGAACTGGATTTCTTCAAGGATCTCAACTATCTGGCCACCTTCACCGCCACGCCCATTTCCTTCTACGCGCCGGAGAAGAGCGAATGGAACACGCTGGACAAGTTCGTCAAATATCATAAGGAGCATCCCGGCGGGCTGGCCTTCGGCGAGGGCGGGGTCGGACACCGCGTCCTGATGGCCGCCGTTATGGATTATTTCGACATCAAAATTTCGTCCGTCAACTTCAACAGCGTCGCCGACGTAGTGGCGGCCGCTCTGGGCGGGCATATCGACGCCGCCGGCGCGGGAAATCAGGTTATTTCCCAGTTCACCTCCGGAGGCTGGAGACCCATCGCCTGGGGCGGCCTGGAAAAGTGCAAGCAGTTCCCCGATACGCCTCTTTTTGCTGATATGGGGCTGTTCACCGATTTCCTGAACGTCATGACCGTTCTGCTCACGCCCAAAAATGTTCCTCCCTACGTCAACGAGAGGCTGGTCGAAATTGCCAATAAAATCTCTCAGATTCCGGAAGTCCGTCAGCAGCTCGAGGCCATTAACTGCGTCTACTTCTTCACTTCGGGCGACGACATGGATAAGAAAATGAAGGACTACTACGCCCAAACCGAGGCCATCTGCAACAAATACAGGAATATTATCGTCCTCAATAATTAACCTGAAAAATATTGAACGCGAATAATTCAAAGAAGCACTGATTAACCGTTCGGCGACCCGGAGGGGGATGAACCTTTCCCCCACCGGTTTTATGATATTTTTCAGGAGGACGTCTGTATGACTCTGGAACTGCTTCTCAGGGTACTCGCCCCTTCGGTCATTTTGCTGGCCGTCCTTGGAACCGTGATAGGGATAATTTTTGCGGCGATTCCCGGCCTTAACGCTGCCATTGCCATCACTCTTTTTCTGCCGGTCACCTACGGCATGACGCCGGAACTGGCTCTGGCCTTTCTGGGCGGTATGTACATGGGAGGAATGTATGGAGGATCCATCACCGCCATACTGATCAACGTGCCGGGCTGCGTGGAGGCCACCTGCACCGCTTATGACGGATATCCCCTGACTTTGCAGGGACGTTCCCGGGAGGCGCTGTACTATTCTATTTTCTCTTCCACTTTTGGGGGAATCTTCGGTATTCTTGCTCTCGTTCTGTTTACGCCTCCTCTCGCTTCCGTGGCGCTGAAGTTCGGCCCGCCAGAGATGATGCTGCTGGGGCTGTGCGGGCTCACCATCATCGGCTGTCTTTCGGGAGACAACGTCTGGAAGGCCCTCTTCATGGCGTCTCTGGGGTTGTTCCTGGCCACGGTGGGGACGGACATGAGCTCCGGCGTCAGACGGTTCACCTTCGGCAACAGAGCGCTTACGGCGGGGCTCAGCCCGCTGGTGGTGGCGCTGGGTATTTTTTGCTTCGCGGAAATGTTTCGGGACATTGGAATGAAGAAGGCGGCGACGTTTGAATACCGGGATACGCCCATCAAAATGTCGTCGGTTATTTATGACATTATCGTCAAAAAAACCTTCCTCTTCCTTAAATCCTCGCTGATCGGCCTGTTTATAGGGATTCTTCCCGGAATCGGCGGAGGGACGGCGGTGTTTACCTCCTACGGAGAGGCCAAGCGGAGCTCGAAGCGCCCGGAAACCTTCGGAACGGGCAACACGGAGGGCATCATCGCCGCGGAGTCGGCCAACAACGCCGTCGTCGGCGGGGCGCTCATTCCCATGCTGGCCATAGGTATTCCGGGCTCTCCCGGAGTGGCCATTATCGGTGCCGCGCTCACCACTCACGGCATCATCTGCGGTCCCGATCTGTTCACGAAACGACCGGACGTGGCTTATATTTTCATGTACGCCATGTTCCTGACCATCCTGGGCATGGCGCTGATGGGCATTTTCGGCATCCGGTGGTTTTCTTACATTCTGAAAGTCGATATGTACTACCTGATCCCCATCGTGATCGCGTTTGCGATTTTTGGTTCTTACAGCATCAACAACCGGGCGACCGACGTTCTGGTGGCCGCGATTTCAGGAACCGTCGCCGTTATTCTGATGAAGCTGGAGTTTCCGCCCTCACCCCTTATTATTGGATTCGTGCTCAGCAACCTGATTGAGCAAAATCTGCGGCGCACAATTCAGCTGGCGGGAACCCGAAACACAAATTTCCTGTTTTACATTGTTCAGCGCCCTCTGAGCCTGTTTCTTATCGCGGTACTGGTGGGGTTAATCGTGCTGTTCGTCTTTATGAATCCCAACACGAAAAGGAAACTGCAGGATTAAAGAGTTGAAGGATTGAAAATCAGCGCGGAGAAGTAATAATTTAATAATAAATAAACCTGACTGAGAACTTAATTTAAGGGATGATTATAAATTGAAGACCACAAAAGAATTTTTGAACTCCAAAACGCTTCTTCTGGGTTCCTGGATCTCCATTGCGGACCCCGGCGTCGTTGAAATGGCGAAAGCTGCGGGGTTTGACTACATTCGCATCGACAATGAATATGTTCCCTTCGACCCCGGCAGGCTGGCCGAACTCATTCGCACGGCCAATCTTCTGGATCTCACAGTTTTTGTCAGAATTTCCCGAATGGAGGATATTACCTCCCTCGTCAGTTTCGGGGCCAACGGCATCATCGTTCCAGACTGCAACACGGTGGAACGGGCCCGGGAAGCCATTGCGCGCATAAAATTCGCGCCCCTGGGAGACAGAGGCGCGAATCCCGGCTGCCGTGGCGCTTACCTGGCGGGAATTCCCGGAAAAAAATACCTGCAAAGAGGGAATGATTACGTTTCACTGACGATTCAGATTGAGGACGTGAATGCCACCGGCCATATCGACGAAATCCTCTCTCTCGACGGGATCGACATGGTTTCCTCCGGCAGGAACGACACGTCTCTGTCTTTGGGAGTTCCCGGGGAAACGACCCATCCGAAGGTTCTGGAAATGGAAGATTTAATTATCCGCAAGGCTCTGCAGCATGGAAAGACGCCCGTCATTATGGTGTCCTCCAAAGAAGAGCTGCAGAGCATGCTGAAAAAGGGCGTTAAGGTGTTCACCGTGGCCAACGACGAGGCAATGCTGCGAGACGCCATGAAAAACCGCCTCGCTATGTTTATGTAGAGCACGGCGTTTATTTTAAATTGAATTCAGAGAGGACGTTTGTGACATGAAAATCGTCAGGTCTCTTGATGAGAGAGCTTTTCGCAACAATATTTACTTCAGATCCGGTGATTTTCACTACGAGCTGGAGCACTGCTGGGCCAAATGGCCTGCGGAGGTGAAGGGCAGCGACGTGCTGGGGGCGGCCTTCGACGCGGAAGACAACCTGTACGCGACCACTTCCTGCCTGGATCATCCCGTCTGTATTTTCAACGCGAAGGGGGACTTCGTTCGCTCCATTGGAAAGGGAGTTCTCATCCGCCCTCACAGCATCGCCTTCACTCCCGGCAATACCCTTTTGCTGCCCGACTCAAGCCCCGACATGCATCTGGTGCGCGAAATCGACCTGGAGGGCAGGGTTGTCAGAAATTTTGGAAATCCATTCAAGCCCAGCGACACGGGCTACGACCCCGACGCCTTCATCAACGCGAAAATCCGGGGGACCCTCCCCGCCGAAACTCCCTACAACAGCGAGCTGGAGTTCTTTATGAGGACGGACACCATCGTGCGAACCGCTCCGCCCTTCAATATCCCCTGCGGAATCGGACTCACTTCAAAGGGCGAGATGTTCGTTGCGGACGGCTACGGAAACGCGGCGGTACACAAATTCGACGCCAGCGGAAATTACGTATCGACCTTCGGAAAGCCGGGGAAGGGAATAGGCGAATTTCGTCTGCCCCACTGGCTCCGGGTGGATAAATACGACCGCATCTGGGTGGCGGACCGGGAAAATTCGCGAGCCTACGCCTTTTCGACGGATTTCGAAATTCTCTGCGTGGTGGAGGGCGGATTCTGGCGGACGGCCTGCGTCTGGTCCGACGATAAATACATCTATCTGGGGGAGCTGAGAGGCGGGCTGTCCATTCTCGACATCGACTCTCTGGAGATGGTGGCGCAGTTCGGATACTTCTGCTGCAACATTTTCAACTGCCACAGCATCTGTGGAGACTCGAAGGGCAACCTGGTCATCACCTCCATTATCGGCAGCCGCCCCATCGGAAACCTCTACCGTCTGCGCCGATTGTAAGTAATTTTTTTGCATCTTTAAGCCACGAGAAGATATAAAATTGAGAATCATATTTTGATTTTCAGGAGGTTCTCTTATGAAGAAGATTATGAATGTTCCCGATCAATTTGTGGATCAGAGTCTTGCGGGTATTTTGAAGGCACATCCCGGCCTGCTGAAGGCCGCTCCTGAGGATGGCAGGGCCATTGTGCGGGCGGACGCGCCGGTCAGAGGAAAAGTGGCGATCGTGACGGGCGGGGGTTACGGGCACCTTCCGCTGTTTTTGGGATACGTGGGGAAGGGACTGTGCTCCGGGTGCGCCGTGGGGAACGTTTTTACCTCCCCAAGCTGCGAAACCGTCGTCAACGCGACGAAAGTCGTGTCCGGCGGGAAAGGGGTCCTCTATCTTATCGGCAACTACATGGGAGACCAGATGAACTTCGAAATGGCGGCGGACGTGGTGGGGATGGAAAACATCGAGACCGTCCTCATTCGCGCGGCAGACGACGTGGCCTCCGCTCCCAGGGAGAAATGGGAAGATCGCCGCGGCATAGCGGGGATTCTGTTCGCCTATAAAATCGCGGGAGCCATGGCGGAGCGGGGTCATTCCCTCCAGGAGGTGGAAAAGACCACGAGGAAGGCCTGCGAGAGAATCGCCACCTTTGGCGTCGCCTTCACGTCCTGCCAGCTTCCGGAGGCCGCCGCGCCGATTTTCGAGATCAGCGGCGACGAAATGGAGCTGGGCATGGGTATTCACGGCGAAAAGGGCGTTAAGCGCTGCAAAATGATGAACGCCCATGAACTCGCCGATTATATGGTGGGCACGGTGATTCAGGACCTCTCTCTGACGAAAGGGAACAAAGTGGCCGTACTGGTGAACGGTTTGGGCAGCACCTCTCAGGAAGAACAGTACATCCTTTACGGCGAGGTCGCCGATATCCTGAAGACCAAGGGAATTGACGTCGCTAAAGCCTTCGTCGGCGAATACGTCACTTCCATGGAAATGGCGGGCGTATCCATCACTCTGTTCCATCTGGACGACGAGCTGGAGGATCTTTTGAAGGATCCCATGTACACCCCCTTCGTCAAACTGTAAACGAGGCAGAAGAAGACAGTGGAATACAAAATTGATCAGGTTAAGGAAATTCTGAAATATTGTGCGGAGCTTGTTTCAGAACAGAAGGAACAGCTCGAAAAAATCGACAGCCAGGTCGGCGACGGGGACCTGGGCATCTCGATGCAAAAAGGGGCCGCAGCCATCGCCGGAGAGGCGGACAGCTTCGAGGGGAACGATCCGGGGGCGCTGTTCATGAAATGCGCCATGGCCCTGAACAAGGCGGCTCCCTCGACGATGGGAACTCTGATTTGCGCGGGCCTGATGCAGATGGGCAAAACCTTCTCCAAAAAGGAAACCGTTACGGAGGCGGAGGCCGCGGAGATTCCCTCCCTGTTCGCGCAGGCGATCATGGCCAGAGGCAAGGCGAAGGAAGGAGACCGCACCGTTCTGGACGCGCTGCTGCCCATGGCCGAAGCCGTCAAAACCGCATTCGGCTCAGGGCGGGCTCTGAGTGAAGCGTTCGCGGCAGGGGCGGAGGCGGCCAAAAACGGCATGGAGAAAACCCGGGATATGGTCCCGAAAATAGGAAGGTCGAAATGGGCCCCGGAAAACGCGAAGGGCGTTCCGGACGGAGGCGCCGTCCTCTGCTGGATCGTGGCGCAGGGCCTCGCGGACCGGGCCGGGAGGTGAGAGACGGAGCCGCGATACGAGGATTTTGCCTGTTTTGTGTTTTATCGGGAGAGGTGCCGGATTGTAATGTGAGCGGATGAAGAGGGAGGAGATAGGTTTTATTATGCGCAGAATGAAAATCGGAAAAACGGGTTTTGAGGTTTCGGTTGTCTCCATGGGGACATTGTCCATAGGAGGCGATGGCGTCTGGGGGGAGAGCGACGAAGCGGAATCCATCCGCACCATTCGCCGGGCCTGTGATCTTGGCATCAATTTTTTCGACACCGCCGCTTTTTACGGCTACGGAAGAAGCGAAACGGTGCTGGGGAAGGCGCTGGCCGGAGACCGGGACAAATACATCGTTTCCACGAAATGCGGGCTGGACTGGGACACCGGCGAGGGAGCGCCTTTTTTTGTGCGGGATGGCCATCAGGTGACGCGAAATCTCTCCCCTGAGGGCGTACGCAGAAGCCTCGAAAATTCCCTGCGCCGCCTGAAAATGGATCATGTCGATCTGTGCATCACCCACTGGCAGGCGGTGGAACCGGCGTTCACCCCCATAGAGGAAACTGTGGGTGAGCTGCTGGCCATGAAGAAGGAGGGAAAACTGCGAGCGATCGGAGCTTCCAACGTGACGCTGGATCAGGTAAGGGAATATCTCAAATTTGGGCCGCTGGACCTTGTGCAGGAGCGTTTCAGCATGCTCAGTCAGGAGAGTTTTCGTGCGCTGAACTCATTTTGTCTCGAAAACGGCGTTACATTTCACGCTTATTCCCCTCTGGAAAGAGGGCTGCTGAGCGGAGCCTACACCATGACGTCTCTGGTCAAACCCGGAGACGCCCGCAACGAGTGGTGCGCCTGGTATCAGCCCGAAAGCCGCCGCAGGGTGATCGAACTTCTCGACTCCTGGAAACCGCTGCGCGCGAAGTATGGCTGCACTCAGGCCGCCCTTACCGTGGCCTGGACCCTCGCTCAGGCTCCGAACGTCAACGTGGACAGTGGGGCCCGACGGGTGGCCGTCATCGAAGAAAACGCGGCAGGAGCTGATCTGAAGCTGGATCCGGACGACGTGGCGGCCATGAATCGAGCCATTGACAAACTGTTGCAGGAAAAAAAGGATTAGGAAGAGGGCCACAGAAAACGCAAAGGTTTTGTTTTCCGTAAATTCTCACAAAAAGAGACAGAAAGAGAAAAGGAGAATATGTCATGAAGAAAATTTTGAGGCTCATTGCGGTATCGGTGCTTTTGCTGACTGCGTTTGGTGCGGCGGATGCTTTTGCGGCGGACGTAATTGAGATTAAAATGGGTTTTGCGGAATCGGACATCAGCCCTCATTATCAGGGTTACAAGAAAATTGCGGAAAAGATGGAGACCCTGTCCAACGGGCTTCTGAAGGTGACGTTGTTCCCCAGCAACACCCTCGGCAGCGAGCGCGACCTTTATGAAGGCGCTCAGATCGGCATCATCGACGCCCTGATCATCACCAACGCGGTTCTCACCAACTTCGTCCCCGAAGCGGCCGTTCTGGACCAGCCCTTCCTTTTTGCCACGGAAGAGGAGGCCCATAAGGTGATCGACGGGAAGCTGGGCGACATGCTTAAGGCGGCCTCCGCGAAAAAAGGCGTACAGATCGTCGGCTGGTGCGATTCCGGCTTCCGCGACGTCTTCAGCGCCGTTCCCATCAAAACCAACGCGGACATTAAAGGCAAGAAAATTCGCACCATGGAGAACGCGATGCACATGGCTGCTTATAACGCCATCGGCGCCATAGCGACTCCCATGCCCTTCGGCGACGTGTTTACGGCGCTTCAGCAGAAAACCGTGGACGGATATGAAAACTCGGTTGCCAACCTTTACGCCAACCATTTCTATGAGGTCTGCAAATACGCTATTCGTTCCAGAGTACATTTCGCCTTCCAGGGCGTCTGCATTTCCAACAAGGTGTGGGACCGGATTCCCAACGATTTGAAGCCAGCCCTGCTCAAGGGAATTCAGGAAGGCTGCGATCTGGAGCGTCAGCTGCTCCACGAAGCCAACGAAAAATATGAGAAGGAACTGGTGGAAAAGTTCGGAATGGTCTTTTCCGATGTGGACCGCGACGCGCTGAAAGCTCTGGCCATGCCGGCCATGAGCCAGTTCAAACTGAATCAGGAGTGGCTGGACGTTCTCAACTCGGAACTTGCCGCCATCAGATAAATCCAGCGACAGGGCCGGTTACATCGACCGGCCCTGTTAAATTTACGAATTAAAGCTGTGTTCTCCCGGGAGAAAATCATGAAAAACCTATTAAAAACATTACAAAAAATAGAAAACTTCACTGTGATATTGACGTTTTTTGTCATGGTGGCGGCGTCTTTTACGCAGGTCGTCAATAGAAACCTGGTTCAGGCAAGTGTCGGATGGTTCGAAGAGCTGGCTCGTTACTGCATGATTTACATGGCGCTGCTGGCCACGGAGCTGGGATTGCGGGACGGAACGCAGATTTCGATCACCGTTGTAACGGACAGGCTGAAGGGCGCGTTGAAAAAAGCGATGGATATTTTTGCCCGGGCTGTTATCATTGTTTTTGCCGTCATCGCTTTTTGGACGTCGTTTACCCTGCTGCAGGCTCAGTTGTCCTTCGGGCAGACGTCGCCGGGACTGGGTATTCCCATGTATCTTCCCTATTTTGCTTTGCCGATTGGCTTTGGAGTCATGACGGTCGTTCAGACGGTTATGCTTGTGGGGAATGTAAAAAACCTGTCGGTGAATGAAAACAGGCCAGAGAACAGCACAGAGGAGAGAAAAACATGACGGGTCTGGCTTTGTTTGGCTCACTGGCGTTTTTATTGATCGTAGGGGTCCCTGTCTCTATTTCGGTGGGCGGCGCCACCATGTTCACTCTGCTGATGTTCTATCCAATTCCTGTAGCGGTTGTGGCTCAAAGAATTTTCACGGCGCTGGATTCCGTTTCCATCATGGCTATTCCCTTTTTCGTTCTGGCCGGGAATTTAATGACTCTGGGGGGTATTTCCAGGCGGCTGGTGGATTTTGCCAACCAAATCGTCGGAAATATCCGCGGAGGGCTCTGTTATGCCGCTGTTCTCGCCTGCGCCTTTTTCGCGGCGCTGTCCGGATCGGGACCCGCTACGGTGCTTGCCGTAGGATCCATGATGTATCCCGACATGGTTCGACTGGGGTACCCGAAAGAACGCTGCGCGGGACTGCTGGCCGTGGCCGGCGGGCTGGGGCCCGTCATTCCGCCCAGTATCATTATGGTGGTTTATTGTACGATCACCAACACCTCTATCGTCGATATGTTCAAGGCGGGGCTGATCGTCGGTATCGTTATCGTCGCGGCGCTCTTCGGATTTTGCGCTTTTTTGGGAAAAAAGGAAAATTGGCCCAAAAACGAAGTGAAAACAAGCCCTGGAGATTTTATAATCTCTTTTCTGCGTGCGATTCCCGCGATTCTTCTGCCGGTCATCGTCCTGGGCGGAATCTATTCAGGACTGCTGACTCCCACCGAAGCGGCGGCGGTGGCCACGGTCTACGCGCTGTTCACGGGGTTGTTCGTCTATCGGGAACTGAGGCTCAAAGACCTGATGCAAACCATCTTTAACTCCGCAAAAAGCAGCGCGATGATTTTGTTCGTCATCGCGACGGCGTCTTCGTTCTCATGGTTCTTCGCCTACAGTGGAATGTCGAAGGGCATCGTAAACGCGATTTCCGCCCTGCACCTGCCGGCAACGCTGTTTAATCTGGTTATTTACCTCATATTTTTATTTTTCGGGACATTCCTGGAGGGCATATCGATGTGCGTACTGCTGGTGCCGGTACTGTATCCCGTGGCGGCCAGCCTGGGAGTCACCAGCCTGCACTTCGGCGTGATCGTCTGCGTGGCCGGAGTAATCGGCGCGATGACGCCTCCCGTGGCGGTGAATATTTTTGCGGCGGCCAGCGTTTCGAAGCTGAAGATGGGAGAAATCGCAAAAGGAGAACTTCCGTTTTTCCTGGGATTCACTCTCGTTCCGCTGATCTTCGTCCTTTTTCCGCAGGTTTTGCAGTTATTTTTCTGATATTGATTTTCTGATATTTCAAAGATGCCGGATAAAAAAACAGAAGGGAACGGAAAACAATGAATACGGATTTTATCAGGGGGATTATTCCGCCCATCGTCACGCCCGTGGACGAAAACGAGAAGATCGATGAGGCGAAACTGACGCGCCAGGTGAATTTCATTATCGAAGGCGGATGCCACGGCATCCTCGTGTTCGGGAGCAACAGCGAGTTCTACATGCCGGAGGACGACGAGCTGGAGCGGGGGCTGAAAATCGCGCTGAAGGCAGCCGGCGGACGGGTTCCCATCTATTTCGGAGTCGGGGCCATTCGAACCCGCAAATGCGTGAAGCTCGCCCAAATGGCGCTGGCGAACGGAGCGACCGCCGTTTCCGTGCTGACGCCGATGTTTCTTCGCCCCACCCCCAGGGAGCTGTATGAACATTTCCGCACGATTGCGAATTCTGTCGGCAAATCCCCCATGCTGCTTTACAGCAACCCCGGCCGAGTGGGCTACGGCATTCCCGTGGACCTCGTCACAAAGCTGGTTCGGGACTGCGAAAATATCGTGGGGATCAAGGATTCCAGCGGAGATATGACGGTGACGGCGGAGCTGATCCGCAATTTCAGAGGGACGAACTTCAAGGTGCTGGGGGGAAAGGATACGCTGATCTATGGAACCATGGCCCACGGCGGGCACGGAGCCATCGCTACGACGGCCAACTTCTGGCCCGAACTGGTCTGCTCGATTTACGAGAAGTACGTATCCGGGGACAGGGAGGGCTCTCTGGAGGCCCAGTACAGGCTCAATCCCCTGCGGCTTGCCATGGACAAAGCCAGCTTCCCCGTGGCCACGAAGGACCTGGCCAACCTCCGGGGACTGGACGTGGGAGAGCCCTATCGGCCCAGCCTCAGCTCCGATTCGGACGTGAAGGAGGCCCTGAAGAACGCCGCCCGCGCGGCAGGAATGCCGTAAAATTCAGGAAAAGGTCAAAAACAACAGGATAACATTTAATCGATTGTTTTGTTCGGGTTTTATTATTCCGATTTTATTTTTCTGTCAATCCGGAAAAGATACTCAAAAAGCTCCTGAACAGCTGGACAAAAGCTTTCAGGGGCTTTTTCAGGTTGATGCCCTTTGCTCAAAGTCAGAAAAAGATTGCACATTCCTGTGTCTGTGTATATATTACATTGGTCTTTAATACAGAAGGAGAATGATGATGATGAACAATCTTTCTTTTACCAGCGCGCTGTTCAGCGCGGTACAGCCGGTGTTGCAGCGGATCTTCAATCATCCGTTCAATAAAGAACTGGCCGCCGGAACTCTTTCCAGGGAGCGATTCTGTTTCTACATGCAGCAGGACAGCGTTTACCTCCTCCATTTCGCGCGGGCTCTGGCCCTCACGGGCAGCCGGTCCATCATGGAAAAGCGAATAGAATCCCTCCTGAGCGCGGCGCAAAATGCGCTTCTGGCCGAACGGTCCCTCCACGAGCACTATTTTCGGGAGTATGGGGTGACGGAAACGGGAAAAGAAAACAGAGCCTGCGTGGGCTATACGTCCTTTCTTCTGAGCACGGCCTCGCTGGGGACTCTGGGAGAGGCTCTGGCCGCCCTTCTGCCCTGCTTCTGGATCTATCGGGAAGTGGGCTGTCACGTGACCCGTATCGCAGCGTCCCCCAACCCCTACGCTCGATGGATCGACATGTACTCCGACAGGGAATTTTCTCTGGCGGTGGACCGATTCGTCTCCCTTGTGGACGACGTGGCCGGCGAGACGACGGAGGAGGAACGCCTGAGCATGAAGGACTGTTTCATGGTCGCCGCCCACTACGAGTACTATTTCTGGGACGAGGCCTATCTCATGAAGCCCTTCGACTGCACTCTGGAGAGCCTGGACGCATGAGAACTCAGGGAAACCGTTCGGGTCCGCCTCCAAAAACCTCTGCTTTGCGAGAATTGCGCTTTGACGATGGCATAAAGCGCCTTATTCTATATTTCAGCAGGTATGTCACATGCATGATCGGAGGAGTGAGAGCATGAACATAGCGTCTGTGGCCGCGGCGGGTTCTCTGGAATCGGGAGACCTGCAGGTCACGATCGAACCGGCGGATAAAGACGTTCACGTGGAAATCAGCAGCGGCGTTTTAAGACAATACGGGCGGCAGATAAAAAAGGTGGTGCTTGAGACCCTGGAGCGGCTGGACGTGCGGGCCGCAAAGGTCACCGTCGTCGACAGAGGCGCCCTGGACTGCACGATTCGGGCCCGGGTGGAGAGCGCCGTCTTTCGTTCCGCGGGGCACACCGGAGCCGTTCCCTGGGGAGGCGCGGTCAAAGAATGAAAAACGACAGAAGAGCGGAGGCGAAAAATCGTCTGCGCCGTACGATGATGTTTGTCAGCGCCCAGCAGCCCGGGCTGATGAAGGACGCCTGGATCTATCGTCCCGATTCCATCATATTCGACCTGGAGGACGCCGTGGCGGAGAATCAGAAGGACTCGGCCCGTTTTTCTCTCTACCACATCCTTCAGGCCGTGGACTGCGGCGGAGTGGAGCGAATCGTCCGCATCAACGGTCTGGATACGCCCCACTGGCGGGAGGACGTGCGGGTCAGCGTTGCGGGCGGGGCCGACGGCATACGTATAGCCAAATGCGAGAAGGCCTCGGATGTTCAGGAGGTGGAAGCCGCCGTGGAGGCCGCCGAGAAGGAATTTTCCACGGAGCCGGGGCGCACCCTGCTGATGGCCGCCATCGAAAGCCCCCGGGGCGTCCTGAACGCTTCCGCCATATGCGAGGCGTCGGAGCGCCTTTTCGGAGCGGCGATTTCGGGGGGAGACTTCCGCAAATGTATGCAGACCCGCTACTATCCCGACGGCGTGGAGATGGCGGCCGCGCGGGGGAACCTTCTGCTGGCGGCCAGAGCCGCGGGAGTGCAGTGTTTTGACACGGTGTTCACGGACCTCGGCGATATGGAGGGATTCAGAGCGGAGGTGCTCATGAACAAAAAAATGGGCTTCGACGGAAAATCCATCATCAATCCCCGTCAAATTCAGCCTGTACACGAAATTTTCACGCCCGCCCCGGAGGAAATCCGTCAGGCCGAGAAAATCGTGCGGGCCATCCGTGAAAACGCGGACAAGGGTATAGGAGTTTTCACGGTGGACGGAAAGATGCTGGACATCGCCTTTTTGCCGGGCGCGGTGCGCACTTTGGCGCTTGCCAGAGCCTCCGGGCTGTATGAGGGGGAATTGTAGGATGAAAAACGCTGTCGGCAGAGAAATTCCCGATGAGCTTCTGGTCGATGGCCGGGAGGTCTATCGCGGCAACAACGCCCTCGACGGGAAGGAATACGTAAAAGCCGGGCCCAAAGTCCGGTCCTTCGTCAAACCCCAGGAGAGCAAAGTTCTGGAGAATATCCGGGAGGCCATCGTCCGCTGCGGGCTCAGAGATGGGATGACCGTCTCCTTTCACCATCATTTCCGGGATGGGGACTACATCATCAACAAAGTCATGGCGGAGGTGGCCGCTCTGGGGATGCGGAACATCACCATCGCGGCGTCCTCCGTGGGCACGGCCCACGATCCCGTGGCGAAGATGATCGAGGACGGCGTCGTTACTGGCCTGCAAACCAGCGGAATTCGCGGCGGCATGGGGGAGGCCGTCTCCTGGGGCAAACTGAGTACCCCGGCGATTCTGCGGTCTCACGGCGGACGGGTGCGCGCCATTGAGAGCGGAGAGGTTCATATCGACGTGGCCTTCATCGGAGCCCCCACCAGCGACGAGTACGGCAACGCCCGGGGCAGAGGCGGCAAGTCGGACTGCGGCGTTCTCTCCTACGCCATGGTCGACGCGAAATACGCCGACAAAGTGGTGGTCATCACCGACACTCTGGCTCCCTTTCCGAACTTCCCTCCGTCGATCGAGGCGGTGGACGTGGATTATGTGGTGGTCATCGACGAAATCGGAAATCCCAAAAAAATAGCCTCTCAGGCCGCCCGTTTCTCTCAGGACCCCCGTGACCTGATGATGGCCGAATCCTGCGCCCGGATCATGGCCGCCACGCCCTGGTTCAGGGACGGATATTCCTTCCAGGCCGGAGCCGGAGGGCCGTCGCTGGCCGTTTACCGTTTTCTGGAGCCTCTCATGCGGGAGCGGGGAATCACCATGCAGTGGGCCATCGGCGGCATCACCCAGCCCACGGTGGACCTGCTGAACCGGGGACTCCTTCGCTGTATCGTGGACGCTCAGGACTTCGACATCGGGGCGGTGCAGTCGGTGCACACCCATCCCGCTCACTACGAAATTTCCACGTCTCAGTACGCGAATCCCATGAACAAGGGAGCTTTTGTCAACAAGCTGGACTTCGTGGTCCTGGGGGCGCTGGAGATCGACACGGGATTTAACGTCAATGTGGTGACGGGATCCGACGGGATTCTGCGGGGAGCCCCCGGCGGGCACCCGGACGCCGCGGCCGGAGCGAAGTGCTCCATCATCGTGACGCCTCTGGTGCGGGGGCGCATCCCCACGGTCTGCGACCGGGTGGTCACCGTTACGACGCCGGGGGAGTCCGTGGACGTGCTCGTGACCGACTACGGAATCGCCGTCAACCCCCGTCGTCCGGACCTGATCGATGCCATGAAGGAGGCGAAGATCCGGCTGTCCACGGTCGAAGAGCTGAAAGACAGGGCGTATTCCATCGTGGGAGCGCCGGATGACATCGAGTTTTACGACCGAGTCGTGGCGGTGGTGGAGGCCAGGGACGGGACGCTGCTGGATGTGGTGCGTCAGGTAAAGCCTTACGAGCTGTAATTTCGATTTCGGGGACCATCGCGGTCTGCGCTGCCAAAGACCCCGTATTGAGAAATGTGCTGTTCTTAAGGAACGGGACAGGTTTTGTACACACAAATGGAGTGAATAAAAATTATGGTTGTTTTGGGAGAAAGAAAAAGTTTTCTGAGTACGCTGAACCTCTATGGATTACCCTGGCACCTCTTCTTTCTGTTTTTTGTGGTGATCGTCTTCACGGCGGCCTGGCACGGGACGCTGAGCACGGACATGGCGGGCACGCTTGCTCTTTGTATCGCCATTGCCGGGGTTTTCGACGAGATTGGCGAGCGTCTGCCGATTTGGAACAGTTATATCGGAGGCGGACTTCTGATGGTTTTTTTTGGGACGGCCGTTCTCCGGTATTTCGGCGTCATACCTCCCAAATACCTGGAGTCTGTCAGCAATTTTATCAGTGGAAACACGGGATTTCTGACGTTCTTCATCATTTTCCTGGTGACGGGGTCGATTTTGTCTCTCGATCGTCATATTTTGCTCCGGTCCTTTCTGGGCTATCTTCCGGCCATTCTTGGCGGACTGGTGGCGGCCTTCCTGCTGGCCATCGCAGCGGGATCCTTCTTCGGCATCGGCATGAAGGACATCGCGATCAAATACGTTCTGCCGATTATGGGCGGCGGCAACGGCGCGGGGGCCGTTCCTTTATCACAGATTTACGAGCAGGCGACGGGGGAGCCGGCGGCCTCCTATTACGGGTTTGCCGTCATCGTCCTGACCCTCGCCAACGTCATGTGCATTTTTGCCGCCGCGCTGCTCAACAAGCTCGGCGAGGTTTTTCCCGCTTTGACGGGAGACAAGAAAAACCTTCTTCGGGGAAGCAGCGGCGAAGTCAAAGAGGAAACGAAGGTGTCCTACAGCATTAAAGATCTGGGCGGAGCGATGCTGGTCACGCTGGGAAGCTACGTTTTCGGGAGAATGTGCGCGAAAATCATTCTGCCGTCGATCTTTGGAACGTCTATTCACCAGCTGGCCTGCATGATTCTGTTCGTGGTCGTCCTTGCGATGCTGGGAGTCGTTCCGAAGAACATCTGCGCCGCGGCGAAACGTCTGCAGAGCTTCATGACGGGGACCTGCGCCGTCATTATCATGGTGGGGATGGGCGTCGATTTCGACCTGATGGATCTCGTCAGAGCCGGTTCCCTTCAGAACCTGATCATCGCCCTGTCCGTGGTCATTGGCGCGATTCTGGGGTCGGCTGTTGTGGGCTGGATGGTGGGCTTCTATCCCATCGACTCGGCGATTACGGCGGGGCTCTGCATGGCCAACCGGGGCGGAAACGGCGACCTCGCGGTGCTGGGAGCGGCGGACCGCATGGAACTGATGGCCTACGCTCAGCTTTCCTCCCGTCTGGGGGGCGGCATCGTCCTCATCATCGCCAGCTTCGTCTTTTCCTCCCTGCGGGGTTGATTCATGTAATTCGACGGAGGTTTTTATCAGGGACCTCCGCCGATTTCAAGTGTAATTGTTTATCTAAAAATCAGTGATGAACCACCTGGGACGAGGCCCGGATGCGCGCTGCGGTTTCCCGCCCCGCCGGCGTGCTGAAGTAGTCGAAGGTGCCTGGAGGCACAAGAGCTCGCACCTCCTCCATGCGGTCGTCGTGGATGAGCTGACGCACCCGGGAGGCGCTGATGGGCTCGCCCTCCAGACGTTTGCGGGGCACGACGATGCACTCGATCCCCACCTCGGGAAGCGCCTTCAGCATTATTTCGTTGTAGAGCCGGGTGACCTGGCTGAAGGGCTCTTCCCCCACGTACCGGCGGGTGACGCCCAGGGCCGCGGCGATTTTTGCGAAGATCGCCAGATCCAGACGCGCCTGGACCTCCACCACCGCGTCCTCGTTTTTCAGAAAGTAGGAAGGGAAAACCGCATTCGAGATCATGTAACTGCCGGTTCTGTGCAGAATGACGTTCCTGAGATCGGCACAGCCCGCCTTAATCATGGCATATCGGTCCGGGAAGGGAAAAAGGGAGGCGTTTTCCGATACCGCGAACAGATGGGTCGTGTCGTTGTTTTCCGCCGCCTGTTCCACCAGGTACCTGTGTCCCAGCGTGAAGGGGTTGCAGTTCATCACCAAAGCGCAGCTGCGGCCGGGTTTTTTGTCCAGAGCCAGATGCTCAAGGAAGCAGGCGAAGCCTCTCTGACGATTTTCCATAAAGAGCACCTGACCCGGAACCCGGGCAATTTCATAAAATCCGAGGTCCGAGAAAAGACGCTCGTTATCGGGTTTCGTGTAGAGGAACAGGGAACTGTTGCCGCGCTGAACCTGAAACTCGACGAGGTGAGAGACGATTTTGCTCATCAGACCCTCTCCCCGATGCGCGCCGTTTACAGCCAGGCATCGCAGCGTGTTGAGAAAACAGCCTCCCACCGCGATCAGATTGCAGTGTTCGTCGTAAAGACCCGCCAGGTAGTCCAAAGTGGCGTCGCGTCGTATCCCTTCCTCCCGCAGAAGCTGGTCCGCTTCCGCCAGGCCCCGTTTGTCCGAAAGCCGAATTTCCGCCAGCGAATACTCGTTCATAGACGTTCCCGCGCTCCTTTCCCTGTCCCTGTTCGTTCAAGGATAGCATACAGGTTACCCGAGGCGTTAAAATAGGAACATCGCAAAAATGCCGGAGGTGAAGCCGTATGTCGTGGATCTGGTCAGCTCTGATGCCCCATCCGCCCATTATCGTGCCGGGCGTAGGCGGGGGGCGGGAAAGAGAAGCGGCGGGCACCCTCGAAGGGGTGGATCGCCTGATGAAACGTGTTGTGGACCAAAAACCGGATGTTCTGCTGCTTTTGTCCCCTCACCAGCCCTATGCGCCGGGGGCGCTTTTTCTCAACGCCGCGCCCCATCCGAAGGGTTCTCTGGCGCTTTTCGGCGTCCCGAGACCGCTGTTGGAGCTTTCGACGCCTCTGGAGAGACTGCCGGGGTTCGTGAAACACCTGACCGGGATGGGAACGAAAGTCCGCGAAGGGGCGGACAGACCCGACCTGACCCGGGATCAGGGGGCTTTGGTGCCGCTGTACTTTCTGAGCCGCGCCTGGGGTGAGGAGCTGCCCCCCGTCGTTCTGGCCTCTCCCATCGGGCTGGACATAGAGGGGGCCCTGAAGCTGGGAGAGGCTCTGGCGTCCTTCGAGGACGGAGCGAAATGGGCGCTTCTGGCCAGCGGGGACCTGTCGCACCGTCTGACCCCTGACGCTCCCTCCGGCTACAGCCCCGCCGGAAAAAAGTTCGACCGGGCGGTGGTGGATTCGCTGTCCTCCTTCAGCCCGCGCCCGCTGTTCGATCTGAGCCCGGATGAACTGGAGGACGCCGGGGAATGCGGTATGCGCTCCGTGCTGGCCATGCTGGGCCTCTGCGGAAAACTCGAAAAATCAGGAACCATCACGGTTTTTTCCTATGAAGGCCCCTTTGGAGTAGGATACTGCAACGCCCTCTGGACGGCGTAAATTTTTATTCGGACGTGCTGCCGGCCAGCCGGTCTATCCCTTCGCCGGTGAGCCGGTAGATGGTCCATTCGTCCAGGGGCTTCGCGCCGAGGGACAGGTAGAACTCTATACTCGGTTTGTTCCAGTTCAGACAGCTCCATTCCAGCCGCCCGCAGCGACGCTCTCTGGCGATGGCGGCGACGGCCCTCAGCAGACGGCGCCCGATGCCTTTTCTCCGCGCGGAGGGGCGCACGTACAGGTCTTCGAGGTAGATTCCACCTCGTCCCAAAAAGGTGGAAAAATTGTGAAAAAACAGGGCGTAACCCACGGCCTGTCCATCCCATTCGGCCATGAGGGCCTCGGCTTTTTTCTGTTGGAACAGCCAGTTCCGCAGGCTGTCCTCTGTGGCAACCATCTGATCAAGCAGTTTTTCGTACTCGGCCAGCTCCCGAATAAACTTCAGAATGACCGGAACATCGGCCTCAACGGCGGGTCTGACGCAGATATTTCCCATTATCGATCTTCCTCCCGATCCTGCTTCGTCTGACAAAATTTACGCCCCTAAAAGCGTTAGTTTATGTAAATCTTTACTGATGAATGAACGCAAACACACTGTTCAGGCTCCCTTTCAGGTAGTTCATATTTTTTGATCCAGAAGAGGCGCCGCGGTCTGGTCTCCCGTCTCCCTGAAATAATTGAAGAGCGGGTAGTACTCGAAATCGATTCGCTTTCCCGCCGGTCCGTTGCGGTTCTTCAGGATGACGAGTTCCATCTCGCGGAGATCCCTGTCCTTTGCCCTGTCCGGGTCGAAATTTTTCTCTCCCGCGCCCCTGAGCTGCAGGCCCGTCACCACGTCCGAGCTGTACTCCAGGGCCTCGGACTCTCCAAAAGCCTCCATGGTCGCGGCCTCCCCGTATTTGACGCGATTGAAGCTGGCTATCCCCAGAACGGGGATTCTGAAATCCCGGCTGATGCGTTTCAGATCTATCGCGGCCTTGTCCATATTTTGCTTATCCGTCGTGCCGGAGTCGCCGGGCGCGAGAATTTGAAGACAGTCGATCAGCACCACCGGCCTGTTGCCGGTGAAGGAAAAATGCTTCTCCGTCTCCTCCCGTATCTGCTCTGTTCCCGTGTCGCCCATGCCTTCGCTGATGTAAATATGTCCCGCGTACTCCCCGTAGGTTTTCATGGCGGCCTCGACGATCTTTTTTTCCTCCGGCCCGCGGCTGCCGCCGTCCCCCGTCCCCGTGGTCACGCCTCTGGCGGTTCGGGCTTTTTTCATGTCGCCGTCCGTCCTTAACGCCGCCAGAAACGTCTCCCGACTGATGGACTTTGCCATGAGCTCGAACCGGCTCATCTCCAGAGAGAAAAACAAAACGTCGTTTCCGGCCCGGGCGATCTGGTCGGCGATCTGCAGGGCAAAGGAGGTCTTGCCGTTGCTGCCGGTGGCCCCGAGGATGTAAAGCCCCTCGAACAGCCCTCCGTCCAGAATGCGGTCGAGCTTTTTGAATCCCGTGGGAATGAAGGAGGCGAACAGGGCGTCGAGGCCGTCGACCGCATCGCTCATGAAGTTCTGAAGGTGCCTGGCCGCGCTGGTCTGGAGGTAGTTTTCCCGCTCCGCTTCCTCGTCTCTGCGTCCGGCCTCCTCCGCGGCCTGAATTTTTTCACGAAAAGCGTCTCTGTCCCCCAGAAGCGCCTCGTTCGCGTCTTTATAACCCTCCCAGACGTGCCTGTAAAAGGGAATCTCCAGAGCCGCAAGTCCCCGGGCCAGGTCCCGCGCCGTTTCGTTCCCACGGGGATCGTTGTCCAGCGCGATGATGAGCCGCTGTTTGGGCTTCTCCCGCTCCAGAAGGCCCAGAAACCGCGTTACGAACTCTATGCTGCCCAGGCTGACGGCTTCCCCTCCGACCTCAAGGATCGAAAGGGCGTCTATTTCGCTTTCCACCACAAAAACGGGCTTTCGCGCCTCTTTCAGCGCCCGGACGTTGAATACCCGGATTTTTCCGGCCCTCATTTTGCTGAATTCCTTCTGCCGCTCGGTCAGGTCGTCCCTTGTGTCCCGGGCGGTGTAGCTTTCCTCGCCGGTGGGGATGATGAGCCTCGGCGTCGTGGGGGCGGAGGGGGCTTTGGGGTTTTTCCATCGGGGATCGTACCCAAGTCCGAAACGTTTCACGACCTCCGCCGAAAGTCCCCGTCGCTGGGGATAGTCCGTCTCCGAGATCCGCGCCTGACATTCCCTGAAATACGCCGCGTAGTCCGGCGCTTTCTCCTCCGCCGGCCGGGACGTCCGGGCGGCCGCGTCGGCGTGTGTTTTTTTCCGGTCCATCATACCGTTCCTTCCTGATCTGCTTTTTTCAAATTTATACCCGAATATCCGTTTCTATGTGTCCGGCCTTGCGGATAGATAATTGTCAAGGTTGCGCTCCTCGACATCGATGCATTTCTTATATTCTCCTTGTGTGCAATTTCAGTGGTTTTCACGACGTTAACTCTTCCAAAATCCTGGTTTTCAGGCTGCTTTCAATTTCCTCTATGGACGGCAGAGCAGATTTGTAGTTTTCCGGCAGAAGCCTCGACAACTCATATTCGGAGATGCCGATCGGCTGAGTGCTGCTTTCCAGAGAGTACTGCGCGACGATGTTGTCCTTTGTGCGACAAATTATCATGCCAACAGTTTGGTTATCGCTGTCTTTCTTTTTCAGATGATTCACTGCCGTCACGTAGAAAGCCAGTTGTCCAGCATCTTCAGGTTGAAATTCCCCGGCTTTCAACTCAATGACGATGTAGCAGCGCAATTCTAAATGGTAAAAAAGCAAATCGATGAAAAATTCTTTCTCTCCCACGATTAGCGGTATTTGCCTTCCCACGTACGCGAAGCCCTGTCCCAATTCCAGAAGAAATTTTGTGATGTTTGAAGTAAGAGCGTCCTCCAGTTCTTTCTCTCGGTAATCCTGCGTTAACGTGATGAAATCGAAATTGTAAGGGTCTTTCAAAATTTCGTGGGCCAGGTCGCCTTGTGGGTGAGGCAGCAGTTTGGAAAAATTGTCTATTGCTTTACCCTGTCTTGCGTACAGACCGGTGTCCATAAAGTTCTGAAGCATTGCGCGACTCCAGCCGTTTTGAATGGTTGCATGGACGTAGAACAGGGCTTCTTCAATGGATTTGCAGCGAGAGAAAATTTCAACATGATGACGCCAGGGTACAAGGCCCAATAATACAGGAAACGCGATGTGGTCACCAACCTGGTGACTAAAGTCTGACGATTGGTCATTCATTTCTGATGGGTTGGCAGTTTGGTCATCAGTTTGGTGACCAATTTGCAGCGTCCGCAGCTTCGATCTATCTGCCAATTTTACGCCACTCTGGTGTAGAAGATCCATTCGTTTAGAGTAAAATACGAAAAACATCTTCATATACTTGAGATTCGTCACAGAAAAACCTTGAGAATCTGAAAATTCCTCCCTCAGGTCCTGACTGATCCGGCGCAAAACTCCGCTGCCCCAAACACTTTCTGCTTTCTTTGCTACAATGTCTGCCCCGATACTCCAGTAAAGTTCGAGCAGAGCGCTGTTTACTCGAACAGAAGCCTTGATTTGACTTTGCCGGATGCGGGATTTCAAATCCAGAAGCCACGCTGTGTAGTTTTTGTCGAGTGGAAGTGCCTTGCTCATATCCACAACTCCCTGTATCGCATTTGGGCGGCATCCAACGATTTTCTGCCGGAACCCCCGTTCATTTTCTCATGCCTGCCCACGCCATGCAATTCTTTTTAGACATAATTTATGTAAGCTCAACCGCCTGGTTTTATAACAAATTGAAAACAGATTGGTATTACTCCTTATTTTACGAAAAAATGTTATACTTTCGGCGCATTTTTATATTTTAAACAGGTGTAGCGTACAGAGGCTCAGGAGGCGGAAGCAATGGTGAAGAACCGAGTGTTGCGTAAATTCCTCGCGGCGGCGATCCTGCTGGTGTTGCTGGCGGCTCCCCGCGCGGAAGCCGGAGCGAGATATGTTTTTCTGTTCATCGGCGACGGAATGGGACCTGTTCAGCGGGAAAGCGCTCAGTTGTACCTGCGGGGACGGCTGGAGGCCGAGGGAAACCCGGACGCGTCCCAGGCGACTCTGGTGATGAACACCCTGCCCGCGCAGGGGCTCATCCACACAAACAACATCGAGGGTAAACTCACCGACTCGGCCGCCGCGGGAACGGCGCTGGCCACAGGGCATAAAACGCAGAACGGCGCCATCTCGAAAAACACGGAAACGGGGGAGCTGTTCGACTCGATTGCCGTCAAAGCCCGGCGCAGAGGGATGAAGGTCGGCATCGTCACGTCCTCGTATATCGTCGACGCCACTCCCGCCGTTTTCTACGGTCACGCCAGCCACCGGAGCGAGTATTACCTTTTGGGGAAACAGCTTTCGGACAGCGATTTCGAATACTTTGGCGGAGGGAGCTTCCGGGACCTCTCCGGTCCGGACGGAGACCTTCGGGACATCGCCCGGTCGAAGGGATACGCCCTGACCGGCAGCGCAACGGAGAGCGGGTCCGGCGCCGGCAAAATATTCTTCGTTCATCCGAACCTTTCGACTTTCAACCCCGGCTGTATGCCTTACGTCATCGACGGAGCGGAGGGCCCCTCTCTGGCCGACTTCGTGCGGTACGGCATCCGTCTGCTGGACAGCCCGGCGGGCTTTTTCCTCATGACCGAAGGGGGACGTATCGACCACGCCTGTCACTCCAACGACGGAGCGGCGGCGATTCTGGAGACTCTGGCCTTCGACGAGGCGATAAAGGCGGCCGTCGACTTCATGAACACGAGACCGGCGGAGACCCTGATCGTCGTCACCAGCGATCATGAAACGGGCGGAATGACCCTCGACCCCGCCGCTGACGCCCGAACCCTGTACAGACTGGCGGGGCGGAGGGCGTCCTTCGAGGCCGGCGGCGGCGGAAATCCCCCGGATGCCGCGGCGGGAATCACTTGGACCACCAACCAGCACACGGCCCGGGACATTCCGGTTTCCGCGGCGGGCGTTCACTCGGACCTCTTCCCCGGGGAATACGAAAACACCGAAATCTGCAATAAACTGTTGGAAGCCATCGAGGCCGCCGAATAAGCGCCGCACAATTTGAGGAGGTATCGATTTATGGATGTGTTGAAGCAGGTATTTGGAGTGGAAAAACCGGTGCTGGGGATGGTTCATTTTCTTCCCCTGCCGGGATCGCCTCTTTACGACGAAAAGGGGGGAATCGAAAAAATACGGTCCGCGGCCATGCGAGACGCGGAAACTCTGGCCCGGGCGGGATTCGACGGAATTTCTTTCAGCAACGAGGGAGACCGGCCCTATCTCTCCAGCGTGGATAAAACCACGGTGGCGGTAATGGCGTCGCTGATCTCCGATATTTCCTCCAAAATCAAAAAGCCCTTCGGCCTCTCCGTGCTGGCGGATCCCGAGGCCGCCATCGCCGTGGGCCTGGCCACCGGAGCCGACTACGTAAGAATCTTTCTCTCCTGGGTTTTTGTGGGGGACTGGGGGATCGTGGACCCGGACGCCGGCCGCCTGCAAAGACTGCGCCGCAGCGTGGGAGGCGCGAAAATGAAGGTCTTCGCCAACATCTCCGGTCACACGGAGCCCCTGGGAGGCCGGAGCCTCAGGGCCATCGCCGCCGGGGCGGTGAAGTTCGGACTGGCCGACGCCGTCTGTCTGGCCGGCACGACGGCGGGAAGCCCTGTATCGGCGGAGGATCTGGATCAGGCCCGGGCGGGCTCCTTTGGCGTGCCGGTCATTGCGGGGACGGGGGTCGGCATCGATAACGCGGAACTCATGCTGAACAAAAGCGACGCTGTTATAATGGGAACCAGCATCAAGGTCGGGGGCGATACCTTCAACCCCGTGGATCCCGAAAGGGCTGCGGCTTTCATGGAAAAGGCCCGCAGCGTTCGTGCATCGATAAAATCCGGAGTCTGATCGGAAGGGGATTGGAAATGAACCGAACCCTTTGCGGGTCAATTCCCGCGTGAATCATGGCGGTCCTCGAAACTCTGGAACTTTCGAAACGCTTTCCCGGCGTGCTGGCGCTGGATCGCTTCGACATTGCCTTCGAAGCGGGACAGGTCCACGCGCTGGTGGGGGAAAACGGCGCGGGCAAATCCACGCTGGTGAAGGTTCTTTCCGGCATTTATCCTCCCTCGTCGGGGACGATGCTCTGGGAGGGCCGCCCCATCCGTTTCGCCTCTCCCCGGGCCGCGGGAAAGTTCATCGGAGTCGTCCATCAGGAAAGAGAGCTGATTCCGCACTTTTCCGGCTATGAAAATTTGTTTCTCGGCCTCGAATACACTTCTTTCGGATTTTTACAAAAAAAGCGCATGATCCAAGAATCTCAGAAATTTCTGGAAAAATACCGGATGAACGTGGACCTCACCCGCCCGGCCGCGGAGCTGAGCAGCGGACAGCAGGAGATGCTGGTCATCCTCAAGGTTCTTTTTCGGGATCCCCGGGTGGTCATCTTCGACGAGCCCACCGCGCCCCTGAGCGTGGCGGAGTGCGAAATTCTCTTCTCGCTCATTCAGGACCTCCGGAACGACGGGCGGGCCATTCTCTACATTTCTCACCACCTGTCGGAGGTGCTGCGCATCGCCGACACCGTCACGGTCATGCGCAACGGCCGCAGGGTGACGACGCTGGGGGCCGGAGAAACGGACGAGGAAGGGCTGATCCGCTTCATGATCGCCCGGGACCTGGGCAATCAGTACCCCCGATTCGCGGCCACGCCGGGGAAAGAGGTCTTTGCCGCGGAGGGATACAGCGCCCCCCGGGCCGGCGTGCGGGACGTGACCTTCTCCATTCGGGCCGGGGAGATCGTGGGCTTCGCCGGACTGGTGGGGGCCGGACGGACGGAGCTGGCCAAAAGCGTTTTTCTGGGATCCCGGGACGCCGAGGGAACTCTCCGCCTGGACGGAAAACCCTTTCGCGCGAAAAGCGCCGGAGACTCCATCCGTCGGGGCGTCGTCATGATCCCCGAAAATCGCCGGGAAGAGGGCCTGATTACCGACATGGACGTGGGCTGCAACCTCACCTTTCCCACTCTGGACCAGTACGCGGCCTGGGGGTTCGTGAGGGCGAAACAGGCGGGGAGGACGGCCTCGGAAATTCTGGAAAAATATGGTATCAGAGCCTTTGGCCTTTCTCAGCCGGTGCGAACGCTTTCCGGCGGCAATCAGCAGAAGGTATCCGTGGGCAAATGGGACCGGGCTCAGGCCCGGCTCTGGATCTTCGACGAGCCGACGCGGGGAATCGACGTGGACGCCAAGACCGAAATCTACTCCATCATGGGCCGTATGGCGGCGTCCGGGGCCGGAGTGTGGTTCATCAGCTCGGAACTTCGCGAGCTGACCGCCATCGCGGACCGTATTTACGTCATGAAAGAGGGGCGGATCTCCGGGGAATACCCGCCCCCTTACGACAGGGAACGCATCCTGGACAGCATGATCCGCTGAAAAGCGCGGACGCAATTTTGGAGGGATGTCGCATGAGTGCCGACAGAGAAAAAATCCGGGGAGGACTTTCGCGCTACGGGACCATTCTGGCGCTGATGATCCTCGGAGTCGTCTTTTTGGTCTTTATTCCGGGGTTTGCCAACTTACAGAATATCCTCAACATTTTTTATCAGATTGCCCTTCTCACCGTGATCAGCGAGGGGTTCACCATGTGCCTGATCGTCGGGGAGCTGGACCTTTCCTTTCCCAACGTGGCGAGCCTGTCGGGGGCGCTGGCGGCCGGGCTGATCTTCGGTGGCATGTCCCCCCTGCCGGCGGTGCTGATCTGCCTGGCCGTCGGAGCCGCCTTTGGGATCGCGGCGGGGCTGCTTGTGACCCGGGTGGGCATTTCCTCGCTGATTACGACCCTGGCCTCGGGGATCATCGCCGGGGGCATGGTCTATATGTACACGAAGGGCGTTTCGTTCTACGGGCAGATGCCGGAAAGCTTTCTGCGACTGGGACGGGGATATGTGGGACCCGTGCCCTCTCTCATCGCCATTATGCTGACGGTTGTGGTTCTGGCCCAGATTTTCGTCTCCTGCACGAAGGCCGGAAAGTACATGCAGGCCACCGGAGCCAACCCCACGGCGGCCAGAATGGCGGGGGTGAACACCGATTTTTACAAGGTTCTGGCCATGACCATGACGGGGGTGGGGGCGGCCTTCACCGGCGTTCTGCTCACCTCCAAGCTGGGGTCCGCGAACCCCGAGGGCGCGGCGGGGTTCATGATGGACGCCTTCGCGTCGGCGCTGTTGGGGATGACCGTTCTTTCCATGGGCCGGGCAAACCCCTTCGGAACCTTCGTGGGGGCGCTCATCATCGGGGTTATCAACAACGGCATGACCCTGGCCGGAGCCCCCTATTATCAGCAGGACATCACGAAAGGCGTGATCATCCTCTTTTCCGTGGCGCTCACGTCCATGCAGAGCAGGCGTCTGGCGGGAGGATAATTGCATTTTTTAATTTATTTATTTAATTTATTTAATTGACTAAGTGAAATTTTATCGGAAGAAGGGATGTAAGGTGAAAAAATTTT
Organism: Synergistaceae bacterium; assembly: GCA_031272035.1. Lineage (NCBI taxonomy): Bacteria > Thermotogati > Synergistota > Synergistia > Synergistales > Synergistaceae > Synergistaceae bacterium. The sequence goes on along the minus strand of JAISUO010000097.1, from coordinate 5,200 downwards.
CTGTGATGGCGTGCGTTTTGTTTCTGGTGTTGGGAATGGCGTCTCTGGCCGGAGCGAAGGAGGTCAAGGTGGGGTTTGTGGCCACCAACTTCTCCTCGGAGTCTCATGCCCGGGTGGCCAACGCCTTTGAAAAGCTGGCCAAAGAAAAGGGATGGACGTCCGTGATGCTGAACTCGGCGGGATCCATCGACACACAGGCCACTCAGCTGGAAAACCTGCTTCAGATGAAGGTGGACGCGGTGGTTCTGGCCATGGGGCACCCCCAGGAAATCCGCCCCGCTCTGGAAAAGCTCTTCGCGGCGAAGATCCCCGTCATCACCATCGATACGGGCTATGTGGAAGGCGTCGTCACCGACATCAGGTCCGACAACTTCGAGATCGGCTCGAAAATGTCCACGTATCTGGTGGATTCGCTGGGCGGCAACGGCAACATCATCGTCATCAAGTTCGAGAAGCATCAGGGGAGCCGTATGCGGGGCAAGGTCATGGACGCGGTGCTGAGCGAATTTCCCGGAATAAAGGTTCTGGCGGAGTACAGCGTCGTGGCCACGGGGCGCTTTATGGACGACACCCGTTCCGCCATGGAGACCTATGCCACGCGCTTCGGCGACCAGATCGACGGCGTGTGGTGCGCCTTCGACCAGCTGGCCTACGCCGCCGGCGACGTGCTGACGGAGCGCGTGAAGGGGAAGAAGATCGTCATCGTCGGAGCCGACGGCAATCAGGAGACGTTCCGCCGCATCGGCGAGGGCCTGATGACCGCCACGGTGGCCCAGCCCTTCGAGGAAATCTCCGCGGTGGCCGCGGACCTCGTCCAGAAAATCGTGGTGGAGGGCAAGGACCCGAAGGAAGCCGCCAGCGGCAGGAGAACTTACTACGTGCCGACGGTCCTTCGGGACGCCACCAACCTTCCGAAGTAACCCGAAGTGATACGGAACATCGTTCGGAAAAAATGAGCCTCTATCTCGGCGTCGACCTGGGAACCTCCTCCGCCAAGGCCACTCTGGCGGACGGAGAGGGGCAGGTTCGATTTTCCCTCAAACGCGGCGCTTCCCTGCTGAGCCCCCGGGAGGGCTTCTTCGAGGTGGACGCCGAAAAAGTCTGGTGGGGGAATTTTCTGTCGATATGCGAAGAACTTTTTTCCGGACGGGCCGCGCCGTCTCCCCGGGCGGTGTGCGTCAGCTCGGTCTGCGGCTCCTTCGTGCCGGTGGACAGGGATTTCCGACCCCTTCACAACGCCGTTCTGTACGGAATCGACCGGCGCAGCGAGGCCATCGTCGCGGAGCTGAACGCCCGCTACGGGGAGGCTTTTCTGAGGGAGCGCCTGGGAGGCGCTTTTTCGACGCATTCCGTGCTCCCCAAAATTCTCTGGTTCAAAAGGAACCGTCCGGACGTCTACGCCCGGACGGCTTATTTCGTGTCCAGCGGCAACTTCGTCTCCGCCCGGCTCACCGGTGCGGCCTCCTGGGATGTGCCGACGGCTTACGGCGCGCTGATGCTGGACGAAACGACGGAGTCGGCGCCCCTGTGGTTTTTCGAGGATCAGGGGCTGGACGCGGAAAAAATCCCCTCTCTGGGGCCGGCCACGGAGCCTCTGGGCATCGTCACGGAGCGGGCGGCGGCCGAGACGGGCATTGCCCCGGGGACCGTCGTGATGCGCGGCGCCTGCGACGTCAACGCCGAGGCCATGGCCGCCGGGGCCGTCCTGCCGGGGTCCGCCCTGGCGGTGTTCGGCTCCACCGTCTCCCTGCTCTTCAACACGAAGGAACCCCGCCGCCTCGACGGTTTTATGGCGGGCCGGTCGCTGTTTCCCGGAGTCTGGCGAATCGGGGCCGCCACGGCCTCCGGAGGGCTCACGGTGGACTGGAGCCGGAGTCTGAGCGCGGAAGGATCCGTCCCTCCCGGCCCCACCGGCATTTATTTCATCCCTTATCTGAACGGGGCCCGCACGCCCTTCAACGCGCCGGACGCCCGGGGGGCCTTTCTGGGTCTGCGGGCCTCCCACACGGGGAAGGACATGGCCGCCGCGGTGTGGGAGTCTCTGGGGTACGAACTGGCGGCCCTCATCGCGAAAATCGAGGAGGTGGAGCCCTTTCCCTCCGTTCTGGAGGTGTCGGGGGGCCTGTCCAACGTCCCGGAGCTCATGCAGCTTCTGGCGGACGTCACGGGGCGCGCGCTCCGGCTCCACATCGGCGTGGACGCCTCTTACGGCGACGCCCTGCTGGCCATGACGGCGGATGCGCCTTATGCCGCCCGACCGGAGGCCCGGACTTTCCCGCTGGTGCGCCCGGGAGAACGCTCGACCCTCTACAGGGGCCACGCGGAGAACTATCGGCAGCTGAGCGAGATCGTTGCCCGCCTCGGATTCAGCGATGAAAAGAGCTGAGTGGGAGATCGCGGAAAAAGAGACGCCTCGGGGACCGGGATTGCTGGCCGCGGCGGAGCTGGAGGGGATGGACTTTGCCGCGGGGCTCTCGCGCTACGGGAGCGAGGCCGCTTATTTGCGGGTTCTGCGCTCTTACGCGATACATACTCCTGCTTTTATCGAGCAGATGCGTCGGGTGGAGGGCGGAAAGCTGGCGGAATACGGCGTGGCGGCTCATGGCCTGAAGGGAAGCAGTTTCGGCGCTGAGGCGAAGGCGGTGGGGCAGATGGCGGCGAGACTGGAGCGGGCGGCGAAAAAAGGGGATCTTGCAGCGGTTCTCGCGGAAAACGGGAAAACCATTGAGGCCGCGGAGTCGCTGCTTGCGGGGCTGAACGCCCTGCTTTCCCGGGCCTTTCGGGAGAACGGGCCGAAGGAGCGGGCGCAAAAGCCCGACAGAGCCCTTCTGGAGAAAATTCGAAGCGCCGCCGAACACTACCGGGGGGGAGCGCTGGAGGACCTGATGGAGGAGCTCCGGCGCTATGAGTACGAGTCCGGTTCGGACCTCATCCCCTGGCTGCGGGAACGGCTGGACAACCTGGAGTACGACGCGATTGTCGAAAGGCTGAGGCGTGAACTGGAGCAGGACAGGTGAAGCAGGACGGCTGATGCCAAAAATATAAAGGAGCCTGCACGGATAAAATGGCACGTATAATGGAGAGAATATTGGCTGTGGACGACAGTCTGGCGAGTCTTCAGCAGATCGGCGTTCATCTGGGCGACCGTTTCGACGTGCTGCTGGCGAAATCGGGCGAGGTGGGGATCGCGATCTGCGAAAAGGAAAAGCCGGACCTCGTTCTTCTGGACGTGGATATGCCCGGAATGGACGGATTCGAGGTTCTGGCCAGGCTGAAGGCGAACCCGGAAACCTCCCGGATTCCCGTCATCTTTCTGACGGGCAGCGGCGATTCGGAGACCGAAATTCGGGCTCTTCAGTCGGGGGTGGTGGATTTCATCACAAAACCCGTGAGGAAAAACATCCTTTACCACAGAATCGAGCTCCATCTGCGGTTTGCCGAATACCAGTCGCACCTGACGGACTCGATCCAAAACCTGAAGGACAACGTCACCGTGGCCTTCGCGGAGCTGGTGGCGTGTCGGGACGGAGACGCGGGAGGCCATATTCTGCGTACCTGCAAATATCTGGAAATTCTGGCTCGTGTAATGCGGGAATCCGGGGTGTACGCCGGCGAGCTGGGAGAAGAAGCGATCCGCTCCATGACCCGGGCCGCGTCTTTTCACGATATTGGGAAAATAGGAATAAGCGATACGATTCTTCTGAAACCCGGGGCCCTGACGAAGGAAGAATACGAAAGGGCGAAGCGTCACACGATCATAGGCGAAAAATTTCTGCAAAACCTGTACGAACGCACTCTTTCCGAGCGGGTGGACCTGAAATACGCGGAAGTTATGGCGGGGGGACACCACGAGCGTTACGACGGACGGGGCTATCCCCGCGGGCTTGTTGGGGACGAAATTCCCCTGTGCTGCAGAATTCTCTCCGTGGTGAACGTGTACGACGCCTGCGTGACGGATCGGGTGTACCGCCCGGCCATGGAGCCGGAGGCGGTGCGTGAAATCATCCGGAGAGGCCGGGGGACGGAGTTCGACCCGCGGGTGGCGGACGTGTTTGACCAACATTTTGAAACGTTCGCCACATTGAAAATCAGCGTGCCGTCGCTCCTGAATCCTCAGGGGGCGTTCTCATGAAACGGGTGCTGGTGGTCGACGACAGCATCGCCTGCCTGGAGCAGATGAACGCGCAGCTCTCGCCGGTGTACGACGTGATGGCGGCGAGATCCGGAGCCATCGCCCTCCAGATCTGCACCCGCTACCGGCCGGACCTGATCCTTCTGGACATCGCGATGCCCGACATGGATGGATTCGAGGTTCTCTCCCGGCTCAGGAGCAACCCCTGGCTCAGCAGCATTCCGGTTATTTTCCTGACCTCCAGCGAGGACAGCGAAACGGAAGACCGGGGCCTCCGCCTGGGCGCGAGAGATTTCATCGTGAAGTCGGTGGACAGGGAAATTCTGTTCCACCGCGTGGACCTGCACCTGCGTTTCGCGGAGTATCAGACGAACCTGGAAAATACCGTCCGGGAAATATCGGACAGCTACGCCCTTTCCTTCGCGGAAATGATCGAATATCGGGACGAAAACACGGGAGGGCACGTCATCCGCACGGGTAAATACGTCTGGATGCTGGGTCGGGAGCTGTTGAAAATGGGGCTGTTTTCCGACGAACTTTCGGAGGCCGGACTGGAGATAATGGCCCGGGCCGCGCCGCTTCACGATATCGGCAAAATCGCCATCAGCGACCGCATCCTCCTGAAACCGGCGCGGCTGACCCGCGAGGAGTTCGAGGTCATGAAAACCCACGCGGTCATCGGCGCGGATATTCTGGCCAATATGTACGCCCGAATGCCGACTCAGAGCTATCTGCAGTACGCCGAAATCATAGCGAGGTCCCACCATGAACGCGTGGACGGCAGCGGCTACCCGCTGGGGCTGCGAGGCGGCGGGATTCCCCTGGCCGGGCGAATCATGGCGCTGGTGGACACCTATGACGCTCTGGTGGAAGACCGCGTTTACCGCCGTGGAATGTCCCACGCCGAGGCCTGCCGCATTATCCTGAAGGGAAAGGGCGTTCTTTTCGACTCCGACGTGGTGGACGCCTTCGAGATCATTCGCGGAAATATGGAAACGGAGGGGCGGCGCTGGCGCAGCGCGGGAAACACCGGCTCTGAAATTAATTAAAATATCACAGGACAATATT
>JAISUO010000096.1 GCA_031272035.1 Synergistaceae bacterium | reverse complement strand
GGCACGCTGCTTTTCACCGTAGAATAATTCAGGAACGACCGAATCTGAAAAAAGAATAGCTGAAAAAAGAATAGAAAAAATAATGCTCAACGTGCGAGTTTCTGTGCGTTGAGCATTGTTTTTACAAACTGGCATCAATATCTCTTTTACCGGCAGGGTCTGATACCAATTTGCTTTTAACCGAGCGTTAATGAAGAAGCTAATGTTTGAATATCACTGCTTTTAGCTATTCTAACTTTAGGCCTTTTATTTCAAATTGGTCTGATACCAATTTGCTTTCAATCGAGCGTTAATGAAGAAGCTGATGTTTAAATATCATTGCTTTTAGCTATTCTAACTTCAGGTCTTTTACTTCAAATTGCTCTGAGGCGAGAAACGCCCTGCAGGTTTTGGCGATGCCTTCTTCCAGCTCCGTGGAGTGCTTCCACCCCAGCCCGTGAAGGAGGGAGACGTCCAGCAGTTTTCTCGGCGTGCCATCCGGCTTCGAGGTATCCCACTGGATCGCGCCCTCATAGCCGACGACCCTTCGGACCGTTTCCGCCAGTTCCCGGATCGTCAGATCCACTCCCGTCCCGATGTTCACGATCTGCGACCCCTCATGACGCTCCATCAGAAAGATGCAGGCGTCGGCCATGTCGTCCACGTAAAGAAACTCCCGACGCGGCGTCCCCGTGCCCCAAAGCGTTACCGACGGAGCATTCTTCATCTTCGCCTCGTGGAACCTGCGGATCATGGCCGGCAGAACGTGGGAGCTGTCGAGGTCGTAGTTGTCTCCCGGACCGTAAAGGTTGGTCGGCATAACGGAGATGAAATTCGTCCCATACTGACGATTGAACGCCTGACAAAGCCGAATTCCCGCAATTTTGGCTACCGCGTAGGGTTCGTTGGTGGGTTCCAGTTCGCCGGTCAGAAGAGCGCTTTCTTTTATGGGCTGAGGGGCCAGACGCGGATAAATGCAGGAGCTTCCCAGAAACAGCAGCTTCTTCACCCCTGTTTCATACGCCCCGTGAATCACGCTGGTTTCGATCGCCAGATTGTCGTAAATGAAATCCGCCGGACAGACGCTGTTCGCGTAGATGCCGCCCACCTTCGCCGCCGCCAGAAAAACGTACTCCGGTCTTTCGGCGGCAAAAAACGCCCGCGTCGCCGCAGGATCTCTCAGATCCAGCTCGGAACTGGTCCTCAGCAGGAGGTTGTGAAATCCCTTTCGCTCCAGCTGTCGCGTCAGGGCGCTTCCCACCAGTCCGCGATGTCCGGCGACGTATATTTTCGCATCGGCGTTCATGATCTTTTCCTCTCCCTCAATTGCGTTTTCTGCGCGATCTTTGCATATATAATTGTGAAAATGTATCATGTTGCGGAGAAAAATCCAAGAGCGCCCGTCAAAAGCGGTATACTTCCTCCAGGGAGAAATTCACATCCGGAAGGGAAAAAATATGAGCATATTTTTGTCGGGACTGCGTTTTGGGCTTCTTTTGCAGCTGGCGGTGGGACCCGTGTGCCTGATGGTTTTCAACACGGCGGGAAGGCTGGGGTTTCTCATGGGGTCATTGGCGGCGCTGGCCACCACCGTCGTGGACGGGCTGTACATCGCCCTGGCCGCGCTTGGAATCTCCGCGTTTCTGCAGAATGAACGGGTAAAAAAGGCAATCCGCATCGCGGGGGCCGGTGTCCTGGTGCTTTTCGGACTGGACATCGCCGCGGGTGCGCTGGGGTTCTCCTTTATGCCGCAGATCGCGCTGTTTCAAAGCTCCGAAACGGAGAACGTATTTCTGCGGGCCGCGATTCTGACGGGTTCCAATCCTCTCACCATCGTTTTCTGGGGCGGCGTTTTTTCCACGCGTATCACGGCGGAGGACATGGACCGGCGCCAGATCCTTCCCTTTGGCGCGGGCTGTGCCGGGGCGACGTTTCTCTTCCTCAACGGAGTGGCGATGGCGGGCAGCGTCGTCAAAACCTTTCTTCCCCCGGCACTCATGACTGCTCTCAACGTCGGCGTGGGGCTCGCCATCGTGTTCTTCGCGCTCCGCATGGTCGGTCTGCTGAAGCGCGCGAACTGATCCCCATCAAAAATCATCAGGACTGTCGTTCAGATATACCGCGTTCCTCGTCCGTGCCGGGAACCAGAGAATCACAGAGGGCGGCGCAGATTCCCGCCACGGCCATGGGCGTTCTGAGAATGGCCCACACCATGCCTCCCAGCGTGGAGAGAAAAGGTCCGGAGGCGGGATCGGTGAGCGCCTTTTGAACCGATTCCTGTCCCACCCAGCCAGGCAGCCCCATGGCCATCAGGAAGGAAAAGCCCACGATCAAAACGTTGCGCTGGCTGCCCATATCCGCCCGCAACAGAACCTGAATGCCCAGCGCGCCAATGGTGCCGAAGAGGGCGATGTACGCTCCCCCGATGACCGGAGTCGGCATCGTTGCCACCAGGGCTCCCAGTTTGCCCAGCATACTCATCCCCAAGAGAATTACCGCCCCTGTACGGACGACATTGCGGGAAGCCACGCCGGTAAGTCCGATGAGGCCGATGTTTTCGGTGTAAGAGGTGGTCCCCACCGAGCCCAGCAGTCCGGAAATCGCGCAGTCCAGCCCCTCCGCCCCGATGCCACGGTTGATCATCTCCGGCGTGGGGTCTGGAAGTCCGGAGGCGTAGGAGCAGGAATGATAATCTCCGATGGACTCGATCATAACGGAGAAAAATCCCGCCAGAAGCGCCCCGATGGCGAGGAAACTGAATTTAGGCGCACCCCAGGGCATAAAAATATCGGTTCTCCAGACAGGGGCCTGCGCCACCGTGTCGAAACTGACGTAAACGGGATGCCCCGCCGCGACCCACCCCGCCTGCGAGATCAACACACAAACCAGCCAGGCGATGAGGATGGAAGCAAGTATCGCAAAAATATTGATAATCCTGTTTTTTACAATCAGACTGAAGAAGAAGATTAAAAGAACCACGAGAAGAGAAATCGGCCAGTTCTGCCCGGCGCTGCCAACGGCGGTGCCCGCGAGAGAGAATCCGATCGCCATGATGGTCGGCCCGATGACCACGGGCGTAATGAACCTGCGGATGTAACCGACGATCTTCAGATAACCCAGAGCCGACAGGACAAGCCCGCCCACAATGAGCCCGCCCCCCACATACTGCATAATCGTTTCCGGCCCCATGGCACCGTAGGCCCCGATAATCGTCATAATCGGAGGAATGAAGCTGAAACTGGAGCCCTGGACGATGGGAAGCCCCGTCCCCAGCTTTGGATGAGTTTGCACCAGGGTCGCGATCCCCATGCCGAAATAGACGCAGCCGATAAATTTCGCCAGCTGTTCGGGGCTCATTCCCATAGCCGGGCCGAATATCAGCGGGACCAGCGTTGTCGCTCCAAACAGGGTCAGGACATGCTGGGCTCCCGCAAGCACCATGATCGGAAAGGGAGGCGTCACATCCGCTCCATAAATAATCTGCTTTTTCGCCATTTGTGTATTCCTCCTCGAAACCGTATGCTATCGGAAAATAATGATAGCACAGCGTAAGGACGATTTACCGCGCAGCGGGAGACAACGCGGCGGCGGACGCCGAATGATGATTTTCCATCCGGAAGAATCGGAGCAGCTTCTCCAGATCTCCCGCGAGTTTCGACAGATCTTCGGAGCCGGCAGCCACATGTTCCGCGGCTTTCGCCACATCTCCCGCTCCGTCGCGAATGTTGTCCCCCAGCGCCGCCGAGCTGCTGACCATGGACGCGATCCGGTGAACGGCCTCGGCGATTTCCTCGCTGGACGCGGCCTGTTCCTGTGACACCGCGGCAAGGTCCTGAGTTGCGTCGGCAATCTCTTTCAGGTAGGAGAGCATGTCGTCAAGGAGCTTCTGTGTTTCTCCGGAAAGCGTTTTCGCCCCCTCGGAAGCCTGGGCATTTTCCAGCGACGTGCCGACCACGGTATCCAGTTCTCCCATAATGGCTCCGGCAAGGCCTTCGATATTCTGCGCCGCGATGTTGCTTTCCTCCGCAAGTTTTCGCACTTCCTCGGCGACCACCGCAAACCCTCGACCCGCCTCCCCCGCCCGGGCCGCCTCGATGGCCGCGTTTAAAGCCAACAGATTGGTCTGATCAGCAATGGCACCGATTTGCGCGACGAAGTCCTGGATTTTTCGCGTTCTGTCGCTCAGCTGCTGAACCGATTTCGCGGTGTTCGAGGCGTTCTCCGCCAGGCTGGACATATCTGACACGACCCGCTGAACGGCGCGCCTTCCGTTTTCCCCCGCTTCCATGGCTTTTTCGACACGCCCCGCGATGTCGGTGCCCTTCTCGGCCGTGGCCTGGGCTCCCGTCGCCACTTCACTCACAGAGGAGTTGACCTCGTCCCCAATGACGGCAAGCTTTTCAAGGTTGTTGCCCATTTCATCCACGCTGGAACGAAATTCCTCCACGGAGGCGTTACTCTCCTGAGCAAGGGCGGCAAAATTCTGTGAAGTACTCAAAATCCTCGCTCCGGCGCTGCGAATCGCGACGATGACGTTTCTGAGCTTTTCGGCCATTTCCTGCAGGGTTTTTCCCATAACGGCAATTTCATCCCTGCCCCGCTCCGGGAAACGGCTGTCCAGGTTGCCTCCCGCAAAGGCGTTCACGCTCTCCTGAATTTCCCGAAGCGGCTTCGTAATTGTCCGGGAGAGGGCCACCGTCAGGACGAGGCCCAGCAGCAGCGCAATCAGCGACAGGATAACAAGCTGTTTCTCACCTCCGGCAGCCCGGACGAAAGCGGAAGTGTTTTCTTTTTCTCCCTCCGCCATCATCATTTTCGCCAGAAGCTGTAAATTTTTTTCGTATTCATTTTCAGATTCTGTAATATCGCCCTGCCGGGAAAGGCGAATCTTCATTTTGTCGCGAGGGGCCCCGGTTTTGGCAAAGGCGATGGCCTCATCCTGTAACTTTCTGTACTGGGGCCCAATCACCAGAAGGCGGCGATGGACTTCCAGCTCTTCCGGCGTGAGATCTTCCTCCTTCAGACCGCTTATCAGTTTCGCAACCTCGTTTCTGTTCTTCATGACCGTCTGCGCAAGGTCCGCAAGTTCTGCCTCAACGAAAGTATCCATCATGCTCATCACCAGATACCGGTTCATGACGGTACGGATATTCACGACCAGATAATCCATGGCCAGCCGAGTGTATTTCGTATGGATTTTCTCCATGCTTCTCTCCATATCGCGATTGGCGGAGTGCCCCACGAGAGCGATAAAAAGCATAAGAAACAGCAAAACAGAAACAAGAATAGAAATTCTCGTCATAGTGCGCATATTTCTGAACCACGACATTGCAAAACAACCTCCTCTGAAGATTCCAGGAATATAAACTTTAAACAAAGCCTATACGCAAGGTTCTTCAGTGCAGTATAGAAACTTACATATTGCCCTTTCAACACAAATTTACGCCCATTGATTTAAGTCAAAACGATGAATATAAGTCATGCAAAGAATTCATTGCAACTTATAGTCATTTAATTTAGATTAATTCACAATTGTAATTTCACTTTTGAAGGCAGGATATAAAATATAAAATTAAAAAAAGGCACAGAAAGAAAGGTCTGTAAGAAAGGATATTGCCATGATTCAGCGGTTCTTCGGCAGTTCCACCCGGAAGCGGCTGCCCTGACCGGGGGCGCTTCGGACACTGACCGAGCCTCTGTGGGCTGTGACGATCGACCGGACGATGGCAAGACCGATGCCCGAACCGCCGGTGGTGCGGCTGCGGGATTTGTCGGCGCGGTAGAATCTCTCGAAGATGAACGGCAGGTCCTCCTCCGAAACGCCGATACCGTCGTCTTCCACATCGATGCAGACGGTCCCCTCCGTTTCCGAAAGAGCAACCCCGATCGTCCCCTCCGGCCGGGTGTACTTCACGGCGTTGGAGATCAGATTCACCAGAACCTGGCTGATCCGGTCACGGTCGGCGCAACATTCGGAACAACTTCCCTCCACGAAGGCCCGAAGTTTTTTGACGTGGATTTCCGTCTCGAAGTTCAGCAGCGTCTTTTCCGCAAGCTCACGAAGATCGATGGGCGTTTTATTCAGCTTCAGATTGCCGCTTTCGACCTTCGCCAGGTTTTCCATATCCAGCACCAGCCGCCCGATGCGATCCGTCTCCTCGTAACAGCTCGCGAGCCGCTCTCTGGTGGGATCCCACAGCCCCTCCACCATCGCCTCGATATGGGTTCCCAGCGTGGTCAGGGGCGTGCGGAGCTCGTGAGCCACGTCGGCCGTGAGCTGCCGCCTGAGAGTTTCCTGAGCCGCAATGGACCGCGCCAGATGATCCACGGAAAACACCAGCTCGTTCAGCTCCCGAACGTCCGAGTCCGCTTCCAGTTCAACGGAATAATCCCCTTCGGCCAGCCGCTTCACCCCATCCACCGTTTTCCGGATGGGATCGCTCACTCTCCGGGCCAGAAGCCAGCCCGCCGCCACCGCCAGCAGCGGAGAAAAAACGGCGCTCCCGATGAAAACCGCGTTCAGCGCGTCCAGAAAAAGAAATCCGTTTTCGTCCAGAAACCAGGGGGCGACATATCCCAGAACCACCCGGCCGATGGGCTGCCCTCCCGCCAGGAGAGGAACGTCTTTCGTCGTGAATCCGCCTCCCGCGTCAGGATAACGGTCCCGCATCTTTCGGGTGATGTCCTCCATGATGTGCCGGCAGGCCTCCATGTCGCAGTCCTCCGCATCCCACAGCAGGTTCCCCCGCCGGTCGTAAATCCGAAGAATGTACCCGTCGTAAAGGGCGTGCATCCCGATGGCGTGCAGAAACTCCATATTCCAGTTTTCCGTGAGAAAATCATACTGTTCCGTCACGTTCTGCAAAATTTCCTCGTTCCTTCGCGCCTGCTCTCTGGCGATATAGTCCTCGAACCGGCGGCGAATGGACACGTTGGATAAAATGCCGGTCAGGGCCACGGTCAGCAGCGCCACGAGGGCGATGTAAAACGACAGTTTCGTTCTGAGCGCGTAACGGGCCGTCATGCCTTCGCCGGCTCCCCTGTTTCGCTCCGGCCGCCGAAACGATAGCCCACTCCGTGGATCGTCAGAATCCAGACCGGCTCTCTGGGGTTGTCCTCCAGCTTTCGACGGAGATTTTTGATGTGACTGTCAATCGCCCTCGGGAAACCGTCAAATTCGTCCCCCAGGGCGGATTCGATCAGCTGATCCCGGGTGAACACCCGACCGGGGGACCGGACGAGGACCTCGAGAATGCGGAATTCATTGGGGGTCAGGCTCACCGACTGATCGCCCTTTCTGACGGACCGGCCCGCCAGATCGACCGCGAGAGCCCCGCCGTCAAAGACCAGTTCGCCGCCCGGAGGAAGCCGATACTCCCCGGAACGGCGCAGCACGGCGTCCACTCTGGCGGAGAGGGCCCGCAGGCTGAAGGGTTTTGTGATATAGTCGTCGGCCCCGACGGAGAGGCCTCTCAGCATGTCCTCCTCCTCCACCCGCGCCGTCAGCATGATGATCGGCACGTGAGATTTTTTTCGGATGGCAGCGCAAATTTCCTCTCCCGGCATGTCGGGAAGCATGAGGTCCAGCAGGATCAGGGCGAGGTCTTCTCTCTGGAAAATTTCGAAGGTTTCCTCGGCATTCTTCGCCCCGAACACGACAAAGCCCTCTTTTTGCAGCAGAGATTTCACCACTTCCACAATTTTCGGTTCATCGTCGACGACCAAGATTTTCCGTCGGTCTCCGCTCACGATACAACCTCCCCGGCAGGTTCGGGGGCGCGGCCTCCGTACAGCAAAGCCGCGCCCCTGCGAAAAACGTCAGTCTTTGACTTCGTAGTCTTCCGCTTCGATGGCCTCTTTGATTTTCGCCTCCGAGACTTTGGCGGCGTCATAGCTCACCGTGGCCGTCCCGCCTTCGAGGCTGACGCTGACGCTTCCCACGCCATCCAGAGAGCTGATCGCGTTCGTCACCGCCTTAACGCAGTGAGAGCAGGACATGCCGTCAACTTTAAATACCTTCTCTGTCATCGAGGTAACCTCCTCATTGGATAGATTTAGTCCGTTCTCTATTGTAACCTGTTTTAATCCGGTTATTTTAAGTTAAAGGGCTTCAGAAACTTGTCCGCTTCGTATTTTCTGCCGCGTTCATCCTCCACGGGAACTTTCGCAAAGACCCAACCCTCGACTTTGGCGGGATCGACGCCGGCGTCAAGGAAGGGTTTGGGATTCAGGACAAACACGATGTCCTTGTCGTTTTTGCTCATGTCCTTCGCCCACTCGAAGATCGTGCCCTCAGACAGGGTCATTCCATAGTGGTCCAGCGCGGCGTGGTAGCCGATCAGATCCCTGTCGAGTTTCACCACCTGCGAGAAGGAAGCCTCGGGAGTGACCTCGCCTTCGTAGCTCAGGGCTTTTTGAGACAGCCGGCTTCCCAGCACAATTTCATCCCCATCCACGGTTCCGGCGGGCATTTTGCTCAGGTCCAGCCCGGCGTCCCTGAAGGGCTTCGCGTCAAAGCGCAGCCAGGCATCCAGCGCGCGTCCGTCCCTCGCATCCCTGCGCCAGGCGAAAGTCGCTGAACCGTCCGGGGCCGTCAGCACCCACACGCCAAGAGAGTCGTCGAGTGTCACCTTTGCGGGAAGAGCCTTCAGCATCGCCGTGAAGGAGGTCTCCGCGGCCCGCCCCACAATGTCCGTATCAAAGAGCGCCGCGCCGGCGTTTTTCGCCGCAAGAATCAAAAAGAGTCCGAAAACAATCGCAATGCCCTTCGTTATTTTCCCGTTTGTCGTTTTTTTCATGTTTTTTGCCTCCAATTTAAATTCTTCTTCATTTAAATTCTTCTTTAAATTATTCCGATATCAGCCGCGCTTCGGTCGAAATCGCCGGAGCCTCAGTGCGTTGGAGAGAACGGAAACCGAGCTCAGGGACATGGCCGCAGCCGCCAGCATGGGATCCAGCAGCGGGCCGCCGAAGAAGTGCAGCACTCCGGCCGCGATGGGGATGCCCGCCGTGTTGTACGCAAAAGCCCAGAACAGATTTTCCTTTATGTTGCGTATGGTGCTCCTGCTGAGCTGCAGGGCGGTCGGAACGTCCATCAGGTCGCTCCGCATCAGAACAATGTCCGCCGACTCCATGGCCACGTCGGTTCCGGAGCCGATGGCGATTCCCACGTCGGCCTGGGCCAGAGCGGGAGCGTCGTTGATTCCGTCTCCGACCATGGCGATTTTGCGCCCTTCCGCCTGAAGCTTCTTCACCTCGTTGGATTTATCCTGGGGCAGGACCTCCGCAAGGACCCGGTCGATGCCCACCTGCTTCGCAATGGCGCCGGCGGTTCGCGGGTTGTCGCCGGTGATCATGGCCACGCCGACCCCCATCTCCCTCAGAATACGGATCGCCTCAGCGCTGCTCTTCCGAACCACGTCCGCCACCGCCACGATCCCCGCGAGCCTGTTTTCGAGAACGACGTACATGGGCGTCTTACCCTCTCCCGCCAGACGGTCGGACTCGGACTCCAGCCCGTTCAGGGGGATGTTTCTCCCGTCCATCAGCTTCCGGTTTCCGATAAAGGCGTGGACTTTCCCGGCGGGCTCCCGAATGTCCACTTCGATGCCGAGTCCGGTAAGCGCCTGGAAGTTTTCAATTTCCAGAAATTCGACTCCCTCTTCCTCCGCCCTCCGGACGATGGCCTCCCCCAGAGGGTGTTCGGAGCCCTTTTCCGCGGAGGCCGTCAGTCGAAGCAGCCGGGCCGAATCCACGCCCTCCGCCGTGATGACGTCCGTGACCTCGGGTTTTCCCTCCGTGATCGTTCCGGTTTTGTCCAGCACGATGGTGTCGATTTTATGGGCCGTCTCCAGAGCTTCGCCGCCCCGGAACAGGATGCCGTATTCCGCGCCCCTGCCCGTCCCCACCATGATGGCCGTGGGAGTGGCGAGCCCCAGAGCGCAGGGACAGGCGATGATCAGGATGGAGATGAAGATGGTCATGGCAAACCGGACGTCCTGCGTGCCCCAGTACCACGCTCCGGCGGCGAGAACCGCTATGACGCAGACCACTGGCACGAAATATCCCGCCACCACGTCGGCCAGACGGGCAATGGGGGCCTTCGATCCCTGCGCGTCCTCCACCATTTTGATGATCTGGGCGAGAGCCGTGGCGTCCCCCACCTTCGTGGCCTCGAACCGGAGCACTCCGTTTTTGTTGATCGTGGCGGCAAAAACCCTGTCTCCCGCCTTTTTGTCGATGGGAATGCTCTCCCCCGTGAGCATGGATTCGTCCACCGCGGACTGCCCGTCCAGAATCGTGCCGTCCACCGGAATTTTCCCGCCCGGCCGGACCAGGAGCACGTCGCCGACCTCCACTTCCTCCACGGGAATTTCCGTTTCTTTGCCGTCTTTGACGACGGTGGCGGTTTTGGGGGCGAGACCCATCAGTTTTTTGATGGCCTCGGAGGTTTTCCCCTTCGAAACCGCTTCGAGGGTTTTCCCCAGGAGAATGAGGGTGATGATGACCCCGGCGGACTCGAAGTACAGGTTCTCCACCGCGCCGAAGTCCCCCTGCAGAACTCTCCAGCAGGAGTAAAAGCTGTATATCACCGCCGCGGATGTGCCTATCGCGATGAGGGAATCCATGTTGGGGCTGCCCTGAAAAAAGGCCCTGAACCCCACTCGGTAAAAGTTGCGCCCCACGACCAGGATGGGCAGGGTGAGAAGGATCTGGACCAGGAGGTAGTTCAGAGGATACTGCATCGGCCGCAGGAACTTCGGAATCGGCCAGTACAGCCACCAGACCATGGAGCCCATGGCGAGGTACAGAAGGGGGGCCCCGAAAATCGCCGCCACGATGAACTTTCTCCACATCGAGCGGATTTCCCCTTCCCTGCGCAGACGGTCCTCGTCCACCGCTCCGCTTTTCTCGGCGGAGAGGGCCTTATAGCCCGCCTTTTCGACGGCGTCCCGTATGGCGGAAAGTCTGACCCGCGACGGGTCCCAGGACACCGTGAGTTTTTCCGTGGCAAAGTTGACGCTGGCGGACTCCACTCCGTCGAGTTTGCCCACCGCCTTCTCAATTCTCTTCGCGCAGGCGGCGCAGGTCATGCCGCCGATGGGGATCGTCGCACCGCTTTTGGGCCTCTCTTTCAGGACGTTATACCCCGCGTCGACGATTTTCTTTTCGATGTCGCCCAGCGCGACCTGTTTTTCATCGAACTCCACCGTGAGTTTTTCCGTGGCGAAGTTGACGCTGGCGTCGGCGATGCCCTGGAGCTTTCCCACCGCCCTCTCGATTCTTTTCGCGCAGGCGGCGCAGGTCATGCCCCCAATCGCTACGGTCTCTCTCAACATATACGACCTTCCTTTCCCTTCCTGTGTCTCTTCCCGTGCTTCATCATTATTTCACCGTTTCCATCTCGCGAAAATCGGCTTTGCCCGAACCAGGAAACTCTTTGCGATGGTGATTCCCCTTTCGTCCACCGTTTTGTACCTCGAGGTGATGGGAACCGGATTGCATCCGCCGTGGACCAGCTCCACGTCGCTGGTTCGGAAGCGGTTGCCGCAGTTCTGGCACACGAACATGCCGCCTTCCTGTTTATAATAGCCCCTTCCGGAGGCGTAGCAGACCTGACAGGTGTTGAAGGCCGTTCGCACGGTGCCGTCCGGGGCTCTCACCGCAAAGACCTCCATCTGAACGCCCTCCACGTTGATGGGAAAGAACGTCGCCGTCTCCGTAATTTCATCGGGAACAATGAGCAGATCGCCGTTTGGAAGCTCCGCCGCCGCCGCAATCGTCCCGGAGGCCAGCAACAGCGCCAGAACAAAAAGCCCTTTCCCGCTTTTGAATTTCGACGATACCACATTTTTTGACATTTAAATCTCTTCCCTTCTCAAAATAATATTTTTCAACGGGTGCAGCAACTTTGCCGGGGCTGCGCCCGAATGCGCCAGGGACCGGGAGGCAGGCCGTCGCTTAAAATGATGCGGGGCGCGGAAACCTGCGGCGAGGCGGGGGCGCAGCAGGAACGACCGACCGAAGGAGCGGAAGCGGCGTTATCGGCGGTGTTCGCCGCGCAGCAGGAGGGACTGCTCGCGTTTTCGATCTCCTCCGCGGAGGCGTCCTCCGGGTCGCTGAAAAGCGCCGAAAAAATGTCCGCGTCCTCGGAGGACACGTCAAACGACAGGGCGGAAAGATCCAGATCCTCTTCCGTCGATTCCGCCGCCAGCGCGGTGGAGCCCGATGTCTCCGTTTCATCGACGACCGTGATTTTTCCGCGGATCATCCCCATCCAGCAGGTGTAGGTGAACGTTCCCGCCCGGGTGGGGACAAATTCCACCAGATTGTCCCCGACGGCGAGCTTTTTCTGTATCCGCCCCGGAACGTCGGGGGCCTCCCGAAGAGAGCCGGGCAGGACGATTCTATTGTTGCAGCCGTTGACCGTCCCCGGCTCCGCGTGAATGTTCCATCGAACGGGCGTGCCCAGCCGGACGACAATGGGAGCATAACGCCCCGACTGAAGTTCGGTGCGGACCACCTGCACACCGCCCTCCATCCGGGCGGAAGTCCCTGAAACCGCCTCTCCGGCCGGCGCCAGGACAAAAGAAAGACCCGACAGGTCCATGCCGTTTCCAAACATGCCCGCGCCCAAAAGCACGACCATCACCGCCCCCACGGTCATCGCGCTCCGGGTGAACCGGCGGCTCAGAAGGCCGCTCAGCGCGCTCAGTCCGAACATGAGGGGGATCGTCCCCGCGCTGAAGAAAAACATGGAAAGCGCCCCTTTAAGGAAACTGCCGGTGGACAGCGCGTAAATCTGCATGGCCTGCAGAGGGCCGCAGGGCATCAGACCGTTGAGAAGGCCCACGTAAAGGGGCGCGCGGCTTCCTCCCTGTCCGTGAAGTTTATCGCCGAAAATTTTCGGCATCCGGGGATTCAGCCGCCTCAGCCAGGGAAAGACGTTCAGCATGTTAAGCCCCATAATAATCATGAAGGCTCCCGCAGCGATCTGTACCCCTCCACGGGCGGACTCGGAGAGACTCACGGCCGAACCCAGCGCTCCGGCGATTCCTCCGATGAGCGTGTAGGAAACGAGCCGTCCCAGGTTGTAGAGCAGACCGGACCGAAACGCCGCGAGCCGAACAAGACGCTCCGCCGGCGCCGCCCTCGAAATCGACTGGGAAAGGTTGATGCCGCCGCACATGGCGACGCAGTGCACCGAGGTGAGAAGGCCCACGGTGAAGATCATGCCGTACCCCATTCCGGCCCTCGCCTCCGGAAAAGCGTAAAAGACGTCCAGCAGTCCGAATCGGTCAAGCAGAACATACAGCTCGTAAAGCGCCAGGGCGATCCAGATCGTTTTCCAGAGCTCGAATTTCGGCCCCGCTCCCTCACCGTCCTTTTCCTCCTGATCGTCGAAGGAGCCGACGACGCGATAATCCAAATCTTCCACAAGTCCAGCGACGGTATCGAACCCGATCACGGCGGGATCCAGGGTCACCCGCACCGTTCCTTCGGCAAAACGCGCGACCGCCTCCGTCACCCCCTTCGCCGCTCTCAGCTTCCGCTCGATTCTCCCCTCACACCCGGTACATGTCATTCCCTCGACACGAAGCGTCTTTGTTTGCATTGTTCACCCCACCTCTTTCTGCGGTGGGAATACTACCAAAACAATTTGTAGAATTTGTGCAGATGAAATTTATCTGACAAAGTAGGATACTTAAAGCGGAATAAATTTATGGTGGAGGGAAATCACAATGCCCTGGGGACTTATC
>JAISUO010000095.1 GCA_031272035.1 Synergistaceae bacterium | reverse complement strand
CGACCTTCGGCTTCTTTCCGCGGCTCTTCAGCCTTTCGACCTCCGAACGGACTTCCGCCTCACTGCTCTTTTACCTCTTTTGGCTCGCCTGTAATTTTGTCAAGTTGCTTTTGCCTATATAGGCTCACCCTATAAACACCGATTATCACCGTGTTTTTCGGGCTTCGTCGTTGCCGTTCTCGCTGACAACGTTCGGTATAATACCACGTACAGCAAAAGTGTCAATACCTTTTTTGAACTTTTTTTATATCGATCCGCGAATTTCTTCGAGGCTCTCGATGCGCTCCTCTTTCATGAAGGCCGCCGTCCCTTCGATGACATCCAGCGCCACATCCGGCTTTATGAAGGTCGCCGTGCCGATCTGAACGGCTGTGGCCCCCGCCATGATGAACTCCACCGCGTCCTGCCAGGTCGAGATCCCTCCGATGCCCATAACCGGAATCGAAACCCCACGGGCCACCTGATGGACCATCCGCAGGGAGATCGGCTTTATCGCCGGGCCGGAAAGACCCGCGTAGGTGTTCTCGAAGACCGGACGGCGCCGGTAAATGTCCACGGCCATGGCAAGGAAGGTGTTCGTCAGGGACAGGCCGTCGGCGCCCTCTTCCTCACAGGCGCGGGCCAGCTCGACAATATCCTCCGCGTTCGGCGACAATTTTACGCTCAGCCGGTGACGGCAGACCCCCCGGACCCTGCGGACCACCTCCCGGGCCACCTCCGTCTTCACCCCGAAGTTCATTCCTCCCTGTTTCACGTTGGGGCAGGAAATATTGAGCTCCAGAATGTCAAAATCCAGGTCGTTCAGGAGCGATACCCCTTCCAGGTAGTCGTCCAGGCAGTGTCCCCCCAGGTTGACGATTCTGGCGGTATTGAGGCTTCCGAACCAGTCCAGTTCTTTCTCGATGAAGCCCTTTACCCCGGGATTTTCCAGCCCGATGCTGTTCATGATCCCGCTGGGGGTCTCCCAGATCCGAACTCCACTGTTGCCGTCCCGGGCCTTCAGCGTCAGCCCCTTGGAGGCCAGCCCTCCCAGTTTTTCCACGTCAAAGCGCTCGGCCAGCTCTCTGCCGAAACCACAGGTCCCGGAGGCCAGAACCACCGGGTTCTTCATTTTTATGCCCGCAAAGTCCACGGAAAGATCCACCGCTCCGCCTCTCATGGCGCAAACCTCTTCCTCATACCGGCACCCTCACCCCGTAAAAGATCTCTTCATAATATAAGTACAAATATTGCATCAAATAAAAACTTCTCTCACATAAAGACTTCTCTCATATAAAAACTTCTTCGGCGGGAAAAACGGGGCCGTCCACGCAAACTTTTTTCCTGCCCCGGCTCGTGTCGCAGCCGCAGGCCAGGCAGACGCCGAAACCACAGGCCATCCTTCTTTCCATGGAGACGTAGAGTTTCGTTCCGGCCTTTTCACATTTTCCGTAAAGGG
This sequence comes from Synergistaceae bacterium, assembly GCA_031272035.1. Taxonomy (NCBI): domain Bacteria; kingdom Thermotogati; phylum Synergistota; class Synergistia; order Synergistales; family Synergistaceae; species Synergistaceae bacterium. The sequence goes on along the minus strand of JAISUO010000095.1, from coordinate 46,744 downwards.
CCCGCATCATCGCCTCCGGACCGCAGGTCAGCACCCAGTCGTAGTCCTCCGGGGAGATTCGGTCGGTGATGAACCCGCCCACATCGGTCACCACCCGGTCTCCCACCTTTTCGAACTCGCCGCAGAGCACCGCTTCGTCGCTGAAACCGAGATACAGGTCGAGTCGAGTGGAGGCGTCCATTTTTTTAAGCGTTTTAGCCGTCAGGTAAAGGGGCGCGATGCCGACCCCTCCCCCCACCAGCGCCACTCTGCCCGTCACGACGGGAAAAGTGTTGCCGAGAGCCCTGCCCGTGGCGACAGAATCCCCCGCCCTCAGCCCGGAGAAAAGTTTCGTCCCCTGCCCCACCACCTTATACAGGAACGTCAGGGTTTCGGGGTCCGCATCGTACACGCTCAAGGGCCGGGAAAGCAGAGGATACATCCCCCAGGAGCGCAGCATGTAAAACTGCCCCATCTTTGCCTCGTTGGGTTCCGCAACCCGCATGAGAAAAAAATCCCTCGAAAGCTGCAGGTTCGACAGCACCCGGGACATTCTTGCCGTATCCGTCACGCAAACACCTCCTGCAAAAAATCGCTGCCGCGTTTTGTCTGTAATCTTAGCATCGAAAAAGGTAATTTGACGTGATTCGATTCCTATTGCCCAGCCTGGCGATACCTGTTAAAATACCACGCGATTTTGAAAATACGGAGCATGAAATATATGAAGTTTGAAATATATGGAGGACGGATGAATGGCAACTTCTAAAACAGTCGACAATGAAGCGACAATGACGCGAAGCGGCTACGAGCGCCTGACCGCGGAACTGGTGGAGCTGAGGACGGAACGCCGGGCGGAAATTGCGCGACAGCTGGAAGAGGCGCGATCCTTTGGAGACCTGAGCGAGAACGCGGAATACGCCACGGCCAAGGAAGAACAGAACAAGCTCGAAACCCGGATTCTTCAGCTCGAAATGCAGCTCAGCAAGGCGCGAATACTGGACGAAGACACACTGGACACGGAAAAAGTCTCCATCGGACTCACCGTCACACTCAAGGAAATGACCAGCCCTTCCAAAGTTTACACCTATACCATCGTAGGCTCCGAAGAAGCCGACCCCAAAAACCACAGCATCTCCCAAAAAAGCCCCGTGGGGCAGGCCATTTTGGGTAAGAGCGTGGGCGAGGAAGTTTTCGTCAAAATCCCGAAAGGCGTACGCCACCTGAAAATCACGAAGATCGCCCTGCTGGACAAAAAATGACCGACGCCCGCCCCCTCGTCAATACCCCTGAAAGATCCGGATAACCTCCTCTACAGACTCGGCGTCGAGAATTTTTTTCTGCCTTTCCCCTTCGTCCAGAATCATTTTGCGGCCATTCTCGACCACCTCCGCCAGTCGGTCGGAGGGAAACTTCACCGCCCCGTTCTCGTCCATGTGGATGACGTCTCCCGGCGCCACGTCCATGCCGCAAATATTCACCGGCACGTTGACCCCGTATATCGCAAAATCTCCGTGCCCCGGCGTGACCCCCGTGAGCATGTACTGAATGCCGAAGGGGCGTACCTCGTCCAGGTCCCGGGAAGGGCCGTCCGAAAGTACCCCCACCGTCCCCAGAGACTTGAAGGAGGACATCATCATCCCTCCCGCCAGCCCGTTGATATTTTTGATCTCGTCGGGAAAATCCTGTTTGATTGCCAGGATGACGGGCTTGGGAGAGGCATCGATGGCCCGAAAAATGTCGGCGATCGTCAGTTTTCCGTTGAAATCCGGGTCGCTTGGACCGTAGACGCAGGTGACGGCATAGCCCGCCCGCCGGCCAAGCTCCGGAAACATGCACTTCAGACTCTGATTCGTATACCATTTGCCCTTCCAAGGGTGGTATAGCTTCAGGCAGTTCGGATTTTTCGGATAGGTGGCGATGACGTTGGTGATGGTCGGGGTGTCAAAATCCAGAAGCCGTTCGATCAGTTCGGGCGTTTCATACTTAACCATCTTAAATGCCCCCTCAATAATAAAAGAATAAAAATCTGCACAAAACTCACTTTTCCGGAAGATCGTCCGGAGAAAGAAAGGGATCTTCCTCCTCGTACTGCCCAAAAGACGCGGGAGTCCGGGGAAACGCCAGAAGGGACACGCTGAGGCTGACCCGATCCTCTCCCCCCGACGTGCGATCGTTCAGGTAACGCAGCTCCCATTTCATGCAGTCGTTGATCCACTGCAAAGCGTAGTTGACCTCGTCGATCATGGATTCGTTCAGGTCGTAGCTTCCCCGTACCTGCAAAAAGAACTCCCGGCCGACGGGAAACCGTATTTTTTGATGGACCCGTTCCGCCTCTTTGAAGCTGTCCCAGAGCATTGGAGAATACCCGTCGACATAACGCCGCTGATAACCGGTCCCCAGCTCAAAAATGCCCAGCCGGTACCGCAGCCCTCCAAACACGTCCAGAACCCGCTGCTCGTCGTCGCTTTCTCTGTAAAACCAGGCGCTGCCCGTAAGATTCCAGAAAAAATCCAGGTTCCGGCCCGCCGGCGTTTCAAACCAGTGCTGCAGCTGCGCGCCGCTTCGGGTGGTCCATCCGCCGGAAAAATCGAGAGTTTTTTCCCGGTATTGTCCCCAGAAGGCGTTGAGGCGGAGCCAGGAGCCCTGAACGGCCGGGTCCCTGATCCAGGGCGAGGCAATTTCGATTTCCGGTCTGCGATCCAAGCGCCCCTGATACTCATAAAGGGATGTTTTTCGATCCTCCACGAACTCGTTGCGCCTCCAGGAGACGGAGGCCCGCCAGTCCTTCCAGCCGTAAAACAGGCTCGCCCACGGACGCCACTCTTTTTCCCTCCAGGCCTTGTCCCAGGAGTATTCCACCCCTGTCCGGACGCCCCATCCTCCGCCCAGCTCCTGCTCGATTTCCGCCATTCCCTCCAGGTCCACCCGGCTCCACCAGGACAGCCCCAGATCCAGAGCTCCCGTGCTCCAGCCGAAGGTTCCGCTGAGGCCGAAGCCCGTCCCCTTGCTGCCGCTGCTTTGAATGTAAGGCGTCACCGACTGCCGCAGAGCCCTGCGGTCGATTTCCACGATGTAATCCGCTGGCCAGGTGAGCAGATAGGTTTCCCCCAGGTAAAGGCGCGGGCGTTTCGCCACCACCAGACGGCCGGGAATGAAGGTGATGCTTTTTGTCTCGATGCGGTAGTGGGGATGATCCAGAGCGCAGGTCGTGGCTGTGACCTTCGTCCACCGGGCAATGAGATCGGGAGCGTCCTTCAGGGAGTTTCCCCTGACGAGCCCCCGCTCCCGGGCCATATCCCAGGGGATCACGTCCAGTCCTCCTCCGAAAACGTAAAGCGTCCCGCTGCCCAGAGGGACGGCGCTTTTCGCCCCCTGCAGGAGCCCCTCGCCGGTATCGAGGTCGTACTCCAGAGAATCGCCCATGAGAGTCCGTCCGCCGTTGCGCAGCACCACCGATCCCCCCGGAGGGGAAGATGCCCTCACTTTTTGAGTGGAGGCGTCATAATCGATGCGTTCGGCCTGGATGGTGGTCTCTCCCCAGGTCAGATGCGCGTCGCCCTCGGCCGTCGTCGTGCCCGATTCGTCGTCGTAGCGAACCCTTCCCGCCTCCAGGCGGAGACTTTCCGGCTGCTCCGCCAGGGAAAAAGCGGCGGCGGGAACCGGAGAAAAAAACGAAGCCGCAAAAATTCCGCGGAACAAAACCGCCAGGAGAAAGCACCGAACTGTCATTTTCCATTTTGTGTCCACCGGATCGTGCCTCCCCTGTCCAGCAATACGATGCCGCTGCTGTCGATACTCGCTGTATCGGCTTTCAGTATAAATTCCGCATCGTAGATCGTAAACCCCCCGGAAAAGAGAAACTCGTTGGTTCCTTCCGACCAGGAGAGAAAGGGACTCTCCAGGTTCCACACCCGCGTTCCTCCCTCCAGCGTCCCCAGAAGGGAGTACAGTTCCGCCTTCCGGGAGGCCTCGCGAAAAACGCCCCGCCCGCTTTTGAAGTACCATTCTCTGCCGTCCGGCATCTGACGCAGAATGTCGATGGAAGACGCGCTGACCACCCCGTCGCTTCGTCGGGCGAAAGGAACCCGCACCCGCCAAAGGTCTCCGGAGATTTCCCGTTCAAACTCCAGGTTCTCCAGCACGATCTCCGGCAGCCCCGTCTCCAGCCCCAAAAGGGCCACGTCCAGGTGAAAATCGCGCCAGGCGTATTGAATCATCAGCCCTGCCCCCAAAAGGAACAGCAGCAGATAAAAATGAGTTTTTTTTACCTTCATATTTTTATGTTTTACTTATATTTTTTGCGTTCAGGCCGCTCCGCCTTACCATACGATCTTCCAGGCCGACCCCTCCCGCAGAACTCCCAGCGTCCGCACGGCCAGCGTTCGAATCACGAGCAGGCGCTTAACCGCCGTGATTTTCGCGCGGTCGGGCCCCGTCCAGTTTATGCTGTAGCCATCCCTCAGCGCCGCGCGAAAATCCGCGCCCTTCCGCATCTCCTCTCCGAAGGCCTCCGGAGAATAGCTCTCCCTTGAAGAAGAGGACAGCATCGCGTACATTCCGTCGGAGTCGCCCTTCATCCAGAGATCCAGGAAGGAGCGAATCGTTTTTTCTCTGGAGACGTAGACGTTATCCTTATTTTCATCTTCCCGGGGAGCTCCCGTTTCGTCGGCGCTGCTCAGGCCTTTTTCCTCCCCGCGCACGGACGCGATAAAATCGGCCATGCTCTGGGGTTCCGGCTCGGAGATGACAATTTCAGGAACGTTTGGACGGGTCACCAGAGGCGGCGCCGGCTGAGGCCGTTCGATGACTTTGGGGGCGTCGGGGAGACCGGCCTTCCGGACCGAATTTTTCTCGGGCGGCGCCTTTTTTACTCCAGACTCTTTGGAACCGCCGTTTGCCCTGTTTCCGTCCTTCGCCCGCGGAAGCTCCACTACCACGACTTCGGGCTCCGCCTCACCGGCCGCGGGAGAGCCGTAAGGCTGGGAAGGATGGCTTCCAAAGGCGAAAAGGCGCTCGTCGTAGACCCCCATTCCCTGCACCGCAAGGGCATATTCCTCACCTTTCTGCTTCGGGAAAAAAACCAGCCCCTGAGCGATGCCGGACACGGGCTGATCCAAAAAACGGTCATAACGCACAGGTTTGAAGCGTTTCCCCTCGGAGGTCACCAGAGCCACCTTTTCGGAAAAGGGGGCAAAGCTGAGGGGGCGGGGACCAAAAGCGTAAACGGTGAACAGGAACGCCTCCGCCTTCCCCATGGAAATATCGGACATAAAACTCTCCCTGTAGGCCCGCCGCTCGGCCTCCGACATGCCGGCCCGGCCCGCCTCGGCGTCCACCCAGGGGTCCACCAGATCCTCCGGGTAATGGACGATCCACACCAGGCAGTCGCGCCCCCAGTGGAACGAGGTTTCCCGCTCCAGAATCCGTACGGTGTCCTCCAGGGGGCCGGCAAAAGCCACGGAGAAGCTCCACAGAGAAAAAAGCAGGAGCGGAAACGCGCTTAAACAGAGTAACGAAAATTTTCGCGCCGGCGTCCTGTTTTTCACTCGAACCACGCTCAGTTGATCTTCTGCTCGGGAGGCAGTTCGATGGTCTCCCTGCCGCCTGTCCCCGTGCCGTGAGTGGTGGTTGTTGTGGTAATGGTGGTGGTTGTGGTGGTGGTCGGCACGACGCCCTCTTTGATGGTGGCGTTCGGGTCGATGTGGAGACTTTCCGGAACCGGCCAGCCGGAAATTCGGACGTCGCCGGAGGTCTCTACGAAGGTAACGGATCCCTCCGGAATTTTGACGGCGTTACCTCGAACGAGAGCTCCTCCGATGAGCCCCACGGGCCCCAACAGAACCGCTCCGCCAATGCTGGCTCCGGCCGCGCCGATGATGCCGCTCTCTCCCTTGTCCTTACCCTTCTGAGCCTCTTCAGTGGCTTTTTTGGAGGCGTCTCCCACGGTCACAGGCGGTTGCTGCGGCCCCAGCGGAACCAGGGAGCGAAATTCCAGAAGAACCTGACCGGGAACCCCAAAAGCCCGAGGCTGTTTCACCTCCCGAACCCGGGTGTCGATGAAGCTGCCCCTGGGAGCGACCAGTATTTTATCCACAAAAAGATCGTCCGCCAGCACAAGTTTCACCGAATCTCCTTTTTTGGAGGTGGCCGGCCCGAGCTCCTCAAGGAATTTTGCCTTCAGCACCGTGGCTGTGGGCAGGATAGCCTCCTGAAAAGTTACAGGATCGGCCACCAGGGTGGCAAGAATCCGCTCAACACGCATGGCTACAGGTTTTCCATACTGCATTTCGCCGTCCAGCTCTTTTTCCAGACTCTCCACCCGCTTCAGAGCGGATCCATCGGGCTGTATGGCCTGCCGGACGATCCACTCGGCCACGCCCAGCTTGAAAAGCATGGAGGGCTGATCCGCCGTCCCGACCTCAAGAAAATTGAGAATCGCCGTATGCCGTTCGGAGATGCTCCCCGGCAGGCTTCGTCCAAAAAGCTCCTTCTCCAGCGTGTTCAGACGGTCGATGAGTCCTCCCTTGCCCGCTTCTCCGTAGACCACCATCTCCACGCGTTCCATCATCTGCATGGAAGAAGATTTGCCCTCGTTTTCGGCGGCATTGGCAACTCCGCCGCAAAGCAGGAATACCAGCACAAAGAGTGAACTCAACACCTGCTTCTTTATAATCCTTACTTTTTCCAAACTTCATCCCTCCGTTCTCATGAAAACTCTCCTGAAAACCCTCCAGAAACCCCATCGCGGATACGAGGCAAAAACACGCGCAAAGGTCGCCCTGCGTATTTTATCAGTTTGAGTCGCGATTTTTTATGGAAGCTCCGACAAAAGCGGCAAATAACGGATGAGGCCGGATGGGGCGGGACTTCAGTTCACCGTGAAACTGCCCACCCAAAAACCAGGGATGTCCCGGCAGCTCCACGATTTCCACCAGGTTCCGCTCCGTACAGATTCCGGAAATCCGCAGCCCGGCGTCTTCCAGGCGTTCTCTGTAGGTGTTGTTGAACTCGTAGCGGTGGCGATGGCGCTCGCTGATGCGCTTCGCGCCATAGGCCAGGGCGGCCGCGGACCCTTCGACCAGGTCGCAGTCGTAAGCTCCGAGGCGCATGGTTCCTCCCATCTTCTCAAGGCCGATCTGCTCCGGCATTCTGTGGATAACGGGATGGACCGTGGCGGGGTCCATTTCCTCGCTGTGGGCCCCCGCCAGGCGGCAGACGTTGCGGGCGTACTCCACCACCATCATCTGCATTCCCAGGCAAATGCCGAAAAGGGGAATTTTGTTTTCCCGGGCGTAGCGAACCGTGGCGATTTTTCCCTCGATGCCCCGGGAGCCGAACCCTCCGGGGATCAAAATGCCGTCCACGCCCTCCAGCATGGCGTCCACGCCCTGTTTCTCCACGTCCGAGGACTCCACGGAGCGAACCTTCACCTTCACGTTGTGATGAATCCCCGCGTGGTGAAGGGCCTCCACGACGCTGAGGTAAGCGTCCTTGTGCTGGATATATTTTCCCACCAGCGCAATTTCCACGGACTCAGGGGCGTTCATGAAGCGGTCCACCACGAGACGCCAGTCCTCCAGGTCCGGGCCGCTTTCACAGGGGATGGAGAGGTACTGAAGAACGAGGGTATCCAGGTTCTGCCGGTGGAGGCTGATGGGGACGTTGTAAATCGTGGGCTCGTCCCTGACCTCGATCACCGCCTCCGGAGGGACGGTGCAGAAGAGCGCGATCTTGTTCTTCATGTCCGTGTCCATGGGATGGCTGGTCCGGCACACCAGAATATGGGGCAGTATGCCGATGCGGCGAAGTTCCTGAACGCTGTGCTGGGTGGGTTTGGTCTTCAGTTCCCGGGCGGCCTCCAGCCAGGGGACCAGCGTGACATGGCAGTAAATGGCGTTTCCCCGTCCCACCCGGTCGGACATTTGGCGGATCGCCTCCAGAAAGGGAAGGCTTTCGATGTCCCCCACGGTGCCGCCGATTTCCACAATGACCACGTCGCGGCCCTCTCCCGCTCGAATCAGGCGTTCCTGAATATCGTTGGTGATATGGGGAATGACCTGAACGGTGCCCCCCAGATAGGCTCCCCGACGCTCTCTGTCGATGACGCTGGAATAGATTTTCCCCGTCGTAATGCTGTTTTCATCCCCCAGAGACTCGTCGATGAACCGCTCGTAGTGCCCCAGATCCAGGTCCGTCTCCGCGCCGTCGTCGGTGACGAAGACCTCTCCGTGCTGAAAGGGATTCATCGTCCCCGCGTCCACGTTGAGATAGGGGTCCACCTTGATGATGGATACGCGAAAGCCTCGTTTCTTCAGCAGCGTGCCTATTGACGCCGCCGTTATCCCCTTGCCCAATGAAGAAACCACACCACCCGTTATAAAAACGTATTTCGCCATCTTCTTCACTGATCCTCCCATAAACTAAACATAAAAAACTGAAACATAAAAACCGATTAAATCATACTCGTACACAAAACAAAAACCGGACCAGAAAAAAAAAATTCCAGTCCGGTGCTATTCTTGAAAAATCACATTCTGCGTTTTGAAATATTCTATTTAAGATATTCTAACCGTTCAGGGCTCACTTCGTCAAGAAGCCAATTTCCCCGATTGTCAATCTCCCAAAAATCTTCCCAAATTTCTGCGGGATTTTACCTCAGATACTTGAGCGGATTTTCGGCCCTGTTGCCCAGGCGCACTTCAAAGTGGAGGTGAGGTCCGGTCGTCCGGCCCGTGGTACCCACTCTGGCGATATTCTGCCCAACGGAGACCTTCTCCCCCTTCTGCACCAGAAGGGAATTGCAATGGGCGTACAGAGTGGACTGACCGTTGGCGTGCTCCACAACAACGACCTTACCGTAGCCTCCCATCCATCCGGAGTAAGCCACCCTGCCGTCCCGGGCGCATCGAATCACCGTATCCCGGTTGGCCTTGATGTCCAGCCCCGTGTGGAAGTCCTTCCGCTTCGTGATGGGATGACGGCGCCATCCGAAGGGGCTGTTGATCTTTCCCATAACCGGCCACCGGTAGAGACGGGCTCCCTTATTTTGAACCGTCGCGGCCGGGGAAGCGGTTTTCTTTCCGGGCGTATCGGCTTTCTTCGCCTCGACAATGGCCTCCGGCCGGGCTCCCGGCAGGAAAATTTCGTCCCCTGCCTTCAGAGAAACCACGTCCACCGTCGGATTTACCTTTTTGATCTTGCTGAGGGACACCTGGTATTTTCTGACGAGGCTGTCCATTGTGTCCCCTTTTTTCAGTTTGTAAAAAATACCATCCTGATTGGGGATTCTCAGCACCATGCCCGGCTTCAGAACGGTGGATTCCCTGAACGTGTTGCTCCCGATGAGCGTATCCAGTTCCAGATCATGAGAGTTGGCGATGGACCAGAGGTTGTCCCCCGCCGTCACCACGTAGGCGGCCACCTTCAGGGGAACCACCTGTTCCCGAAGCGCCGCCACCCGGGACTGCCGAATGCGCACCTCTTCCAGCGTATCTTCAATGTATCCGGCATCGTCCGGAATGAGAAGAATCTGCTGGGCCGTAAGGCGGTTGGCGTCTTTCAGACCATTGGCTCTGAGAATATCCTGCGTCGTGACCCCGCCGTACAAAAGCGCAATGTCCGACAGCGTTTCTCCGGTTTTGACCACGTGCTCCTTCCAGTGAGGCCCCACCTGCGCCAGAATGATATCTTCGTCCGGAAGATCCATGGAAGGAAGATCTCCCAGAGAATCGTCCGGAAGGCGTAAACCATCTTCAGTGGTATTCAGAACGATGGACTCAAAATCCGAAAGATCCCGGGGCAGAGGCCCGAAATCTCCCACTGGTTCGCTGAACGGCGAAGGAAGCGGGATGGACGTCATTTTTGTTGCGGCGGAAGGCAATTTCAAATCCGATTCGATCTTCTCCGCTGCGGGCAGATTGGCCCCCGCGTTCACCTCCGAGGGAAGCGAACGTCGAAAGAACTCCGGGGTCCCTGTTTCCCCCTCGCCCGGAAGAAATTCCCCGTCGTCGGCAGGGCGCTGAAACGCAAACGCCGCGCCTCTCATCGACGCCACCATCGCGAACGGATTCGTATCCTGCTCCACCGTGTCGCTCAGGTCAACGGCCATAAAACCGTCCGCTGAAATATCATCGCTGCCGTCGATTGGCAAAATTCCCCAGGCGGCTTCGGAAAAACGGCTTCCCGCCGATACCATCAGGAAAACCGACAATCCAAACATCAAAACTATCAACAAGCAAAATCCCCATCGAAACTCTTTGACGCTCATTCTCTTCTCGTCGACGGAGACTCGCTTCCGTCCGGATGTTTTCAAACACATCCCTCCCGGTTATGCAGGCTGGACTATCACACACATTCCCTCAACAGGCATCTTTTTTCTGGAAATTAAAGATAGTCAAATTAAAACTACACACAAATTAAAAATTACATACAACAGTTGTTGCCCCAAAAAACTCACACAAAAATAATATCTGCTTTTCAGAGGGCAAACTCCCGTTTTCCTGATTATACCATAGTCGGAAGTTCTATGCCTTCATATTTCCCTGATTTTGTCACGTCCCGATTAAAAGCGGACTTTTGTCCCAATTCAGATGTTTATTCCGCTTCAGGACGTCCCTTCTTCAGGGCAGCTTAATGGAAAGTAAAAATTCCTTATTGTTCTGAGTCTGCCGCAGTTTATCGAGAATGAGATTCAGAGCTCCGGCCTCGTCGACGCCCACGATGCGCTTGCGCAGCACCCAGAGGCGGGCGAGTTCGTCCTCCGGCATCAGGAGCTCCTCTCTTCGGGTTCCCGACCGGGTGATGTCTATGGCGGGGAAAATTCTCTGCTCCGCCAGTTTGCGGGACAGGTGCAGCTCCATGTTGCCGGTCCCCTTGAACTCCTCGTAGATGACGTCGTCCATGCGGCTGCCCGTATCCGTCAGCGCCGTGCCCACGATGGTCAGACTGCCGCCCTCTTCGAAGTTGCGGGCCGCGCCGAAAAACCGCTTGGGGAAATACAGTCCGGAGGGGTCCAGACCGCCTGACAGGGTCCGTCCCGAAGGAGGAACCGTCAGGTTCGAGGCCCGCGCCAGGCGCGTAATGGAGTCCAGCAGAATGACCACGTCCCGTTTTGCCTCGGCCAGACGTTTGGCTTTCTCCAGGGCCAGGTTCGCCACACGGATGTGTTCGTCCGCGGGACGGTCGAAGGTGGAGGCGATGACCTCTCCGTCCACCGATCGCGCGATGTCCGTGACTTCTTCGGGGCGCTCGTCAATCAGGAGAGCCATCAGGATCACGTCGGGGCAGTTTACGGAGATGGCGTTGGCGATTCGCTTCAGAAGGGTCGTTTTTCCCGCTTTCGGAGGCGAGACGATCAGAGCCCTCTGCCCCATTCCAATGGGAGCGAACATATCCACCAGCCGGGTGGCCAGGTCCTTGGGCCCCGTTTCCAGGTTCATGCGGATATTGGGGAAAATGGGCGTAAGCTGCCCGAACTGGGCCCGACGCCGGGAATGCTCCGGATCCGAGAAATTCACCGTCTCCACTCGAAGAAGAGCCTCGTAATGTTCCTGTTCCCGCGGAGGACGAATGAGCCCCCAGATCACGTCTCCGTTGCGCAGCCCGAAGCGTCGGATCTGGGAAACGGACAGATAAACGTCATTGTCCGTGGGCAGCATTCCCTTGGGTCGAAGGAAACCGAACCCCTCGGGCAGAATTTCAAGGGTGCCTCCGCCGAACTTGTAGTTCATGCTTTCGGCCTGGGCCTTCAGAACGGAAATAATGAGATCGTCCTTGCGGAGTGTCGTCGCTCCCGGCACAGAGAGTTCTTTTCCGATTTTTCGCAGGTCCACCAGAGTCTGAGCGGCGAGGTATCCATACGAATGCTTGGGTTTGGGAGGAGAATAGACCTCCACCGCGGGAGCAGGAGGTTCCGGAACGGCTGCAGGGGCCGGCAGATTCGAAGAAGGGGATTCCGTCGCGACGGGCTGGGAAGCAGGGGGCTCCGGCGTTTCCTGAGAGGCGGGGGGAGCCGTTTCCTGCGCCTTCGAAGGCTCCGGCGCCGAGGGCTCCGCGAGCAGAGGCAGAAGAGGCGTCTCTCCCCCCGTCAGCCGAGGTCGTCGTCCCCGGGGTTTCGGCGTCGCTTTGGGGCTTTCCTCCGGAGGAGCTTCCGCCGTCGCAGGCTCCTGAGGGACATCCGGGGAGGGAGTTTTGGCCGTCACTCGTCTCCTCGCAGGGGTCTCCGCAGTCGTCTCCCGAACGGTCCGGGTTCGTTTCCGGGTCAGAACCGTCTGTTCCGCGACCTCCTTCTTTTCTTTAGATGCAACCATAACGATATGCCGCCCTGTACGAAAAAATATAAGCCATATTCCATTTCACCTCATGATTATAAATACACGTTTCTCCGCGCATGGGAGAGGCGGAGCGACGCTTCAGGATCGCAAAAGCGGCCCTAATAAATTTCAAATCTGAACTCGGAGAGACGTTCCTCGTTGCTGATGATACTTATGGAATAAGAACCTCTGGGCAAAGGCTGACCATTTTCCCGCACCAGTCCATAAATTTTCGAACCCGACGGGACCGAAAGAGCATAAGTATCCGACTGAACACGTTTCTCTCCCAGAAACCAGTGTATCCTGATAGTACTGTTCTTCGCGGCTTTTCCGTAATCAAAACGCAGACACACCTGCCTCGTTCCGTAGGGAAACCGCGAAACAGCGCCTGTCAGATGGAGCCTGTTATCCACTTCAGTACTGACTACAACATTACGAATCTCCAGAGATTCTCCCGGCCGAGTACTATTCTGTCGGATAACCCAGAAGGAAAGGAACGCTAAAGCTGCGGCAAAAAGCATAACTATCAATAAAAATGGCCGTCGCTTTTTTGACATTATACCTTACAGACTCCCAAAATACCAGTTTTTTATGGCCAATGAAACCTCATTCAATTCAGGAAGAGAAATGCCATCCACCGAAGGATTCGCAAGCCCCAAAATACCGTCGACGGCCCCCGCTTTCAGAAGCGCCTGCAACATTTTGTCCTCTTCGTTTTCGTCGAGCCCCAGCCAGCGATGGTAAAAAACGGACAGAAGCGCCGCCAGCGCGTAGCCTCCCCAGTTCGAGACATCTACGGGCAGGCAGACGTTTGAGGGAACTTTTGAGATACAGATCGAGAAGTCGGGGAGAAGGGCCTTCAGCGGATCATAAAGCGCTCCCATACCGGCTTCGTTGCCTCCGTCGCCAATGGAAAGGACCGGAATACCCCGCTCTGACGCGGATTCTGCCAGATCATCCAGGGGAGCCACCACATCGCTGATGTCCACTCCCTTCATATTATAATAGCATCCGTCGACGGCTCTCCCCGGGCGCTCGATGAAAACCAGGAGGTCCATGGGAGCGGATACCGCCGCGGCATCGTCGGCGCAAATCACGGCAGGCCCTCCTACGCTTCGGGAACAGGCCTCCAGATACACGCGACACCGGCTGTCGGTCAGCAAAAGAACATCCCTGCCCGCCGAGGCCAAAGCCCGACCCAAAATAACGGCGCCGGGCGGCCCGTCCGTTTCGGAGGCCTGCATTCGACGGATATAAAACCCCGTGACGATCACGACCCGGGAAGATTTTATCAGCAGCTCCAGCGCCCGTTCCCAAAAGACGGGCCGACAAAGAGACGAGGCCCCCCGAGCCTGCGTGTTGGGCGCTACAATCGCCTGCAGCGCAGCAATATCAATGTCCACCGAAAGATCTACCCCCTGGTTATCGCCCTCCGGATTATAACGGATTGCGTAATCGTGTACTGAAAAAAGACGCGTGACACCGGGAACAAGGTTCAACGGCTCTAGTTCAGTTTCTCCATCAGACCCAAAAGTTCGGGGCTCAGGCTTTTGCGCTCACTCCAGGTCCGTTCCAGGTCGGTCAGAACCATTCTGTGGTTCATGTTCCCCACCATCACGCCGGACTTTCCCACAAACAGGGATTCCGCCGCGTAAGCGCCCATCCGCGAGGCCAGAATGACGTCGAAGGAGGTGGGACTGCCTCCCCGCTGGATATAGCCCAGCACCGTGACGCGAGCGTCATAGCCTCCCGTATCCTGGAGTTTGTCCCTCATATCGTTGCCGTGCATCACGCCCTCCGCAAGGATAATGAGAGTATGGCTCTTCCGCACCTCGTGAGAAATGCGCAATCTCTGGCAGAGGTTGCCGATGCTCAGGGGCAGTTCGGGAACCACCACGTACTCCGCGCCGGAGGCCACCGCGATTTCCAGAGCGAGGAACCCCGCGTTGCGCCCCATGACCTCCACGATGAATAGGCGGTCGTGACTGGACGCCGTGTCCCGCAGGCGCATGATCGCCTCCAGCGCCGTATTTACGGCCGTGTCGAAACCGATGGTCTCATCCGTGCCGGCCACGTCGTTGTCGATGGTTCCGGGGATGCCAATGACAGGAAATCCCTTGTCGTGCAGCCGTTTGGCTCCATGGAAGGAGCCGTCGCCTCCGATCACAACCAAACCCTCTATTCCTGCTTCCCGCATTTTGGCGATGGCGGCATCCTGTCCCTGTTCGGTCATGAACCGCTCGCTGCGGGCCGTTTTCAAAATCGTGCCTCCCCTGTGAAGAATGCCCCCCACCGAGGCCCGGTTCAGGGGAATATAATCCCCGTCAATAAGCCCTTCAAAGCCCCTCATGACGCCTATACATTCTTTTTCGTTAAAAAGACACGTCCGAACCACCGCCCTTATGGCCGCGTTCATTCCGGGCGCGTCCCCCCCGCTGGTGAGTACCGCAATGCGTTCCATATTAAAAATGCCCCCTTAATATTGAGAAAAACCTTCCGCAGTCAGCAGTCAGTCAATTTATTCATTAATCGTTCTGTGTTTGCAGCGTATCGATGCGGTTGTCCACCTCGCGCAGTTCCTTATCGATGGCGTCCAGCTGCTCCTGCAGTTTTGCCCTGTCCGTGCGAAGCTTTTCGGTGCGTTTAATCAGCCGGTCCATCTCCAGTCTCGATGCGGCCAGCCCCTTGTTGAGCGAGGAGGGGTCGTCGCCCCGGATGTCCCAGACGAACCGGACGTCTCCTGCTCGGGTGGTGGCCTGACTGATGGAGCCGTTGATGGTAAGCCGCAGATCCTTCACGCCGTCCAGCAGATTTTTGCCCGTTTTTCCGTCGAAACGGGGAAACCAGATCATGCCGTCCCGCTGCCCCTGGAGTTTGAAATTGAAACGTTTGTCGTAATCTACGGGCGTCAGAGTTCTTTTGCCCGCGTAAAGTTTGAGCTGTCGGTCAAAGGGCTGAAGGTACACGGCGGTCCCCAAAACGTCAAAATCGACGTGGAACGCGATTTTCTCCTCCAGGTCCAGAGTTTTGAGGAGGTTATATCTGTACCGCTCTTCCTCGTCCCGGGTCCAGAGGTTTTTTTCGGCCTCGGAGCGAATCAGGGCCTCAATGTACTCCGCCGCGTAGTAGGTGACTTTGATCCGCACCACCTGCCCGCCGCTGGAATCGGTGAACTCCAGACTTCTCGTCCAGTCCTTCAGAACCTTGTCCTCCCTGGCCGCAGCCGCGGAAGAACAGGTCAAAAACACCAGAGCCAGAGCCAGCAGAAATTTCCACCGGGCCAGCCTGCGCCCCTCTTTATTTTTCCCCGCAGGGAGCTCCGGCATCCCAGGCATCAAATTTTTCATTTTTTTTAACATAATGGTGTAATACTCCTTTCATGACATCCCTTTACATTACAAAAATCTTCCTGCGATTATACAACAACAGAAGGTTTTTTCTTCAGCCGGTAAACCATGGCCAGGATTTCCGCAACACCGCGATACAGGTTTTCCGGAACTTCTTCCCCGATCTCGACTCCCTCGTAAAGCGCCCAGGCGAGGGGTTTGTCTTCGACGATGGGAATGCCGTATTCCTCAGCAATTTCACGAATTCTTCGGGCGACGAAGCCCTTGCCCTTGGCCGTGAGCTGGGGGGCGACCATCAGTTCCCGATTGTACACCAGAGCGATTGCCAGAGTTGTGGGGTTGGTGATGACCACGTCCGCCTTCGGAACGGAGGACATCATTCTTTTTTTCGCCAGTTCCCGCTGTTTCTGGCGAATCTTGTTCTTGATCTGGGGATCCCCCTCCATCTGCTTATACTCTTCCTTGATCTCCTGCCGGCTCATTCGAATGGATTTTTCAAAATCCCATTTCTGGTAGAAGTAGTCGATGGCTCCCATGACCAACAGCATGAGGGCCAGTCGCATGGACAGGTTCCAGAGCAGATCCCAGAGCTGAAGCGCCCCGTTTTCCGGTGGGATCTGCATCGCCCGGATCGCGTCGGGCAGCTTGTCCTTCAGCGCGATGTAAATGATGAGGGCAAAAATCGACGCCTTCAGCAGGCCCTTGAGAAGCTCCACCACAGACCTCAGGGAGATGATCTTTTTCATGCCGGTGACGGGGTTCAGACGTCCGAGATTGAAACTGAAGGGCTCAAAGGTGATGCTCCAGCCCACCTGCCGGATTATGACGGCGATGACGGCAACGACGATAAGAAGGCCCACGAACACCCAGGAGCTGACGTAAACCCGCACCGCCGTATCCGCCGTCCAGCTGAACCAGCCATCCCGCAGCAGCGTTTCCTCCCCCAGAAAGGAGAGGGTTTCCCGCAGGTAGCCCACCAGTCCCAGAATAATGGAAGAGCCCATGGCCAAAAGCCCCAGCAGCCCCGCCAGAATCTCCACAGCCGCCGTCAGGTCCACGCTTTTGCAGACCTTCCCCTCGGACCGCACCTTCTGACGTTTTTTCGGGGTGGCGGGTTCCGTTCGCTCCTGCGCAAAAAACTGCAGGTCGAAAAAGAAGGCCCGAATCCCCATTTCTTCGCCGACGGGCGTCATCGCCAGATCAGAGCGGTTTTGAGCGCGAAGTCGATCCACCGCTCCAGCTGTTCGTGAACCAGGTCCACCGTTAGAGGCAGAGCCAGCATCAGCACGAAAAGTCCCAGCCCGACCTTGAGGGGCAGTCCGAGAATGAACACGTTCATCTGAGGCACGGTTCGCGCGAGAAAACCCAGCCCCACGTCCGCCAGCAGCAGGGCGCAGTAATAGGGAATCACCATTTTCATCGCCAGGCGGAAAACGCCCTGCACCCAAACGCCAAAAGCGATCTCACTGGCCGGAATCAGGGAAAGTTTCGCCAGGGGGATGTAACGCAGGCTTTCCACCACCGATTGAACCATCAGCAGATGTCCGTTCCAGCGAAAGTAGAACCAGAGCCCCACCATAAACTGAATTTGCGACACCAGAGACGTCTGGCTCTGGGTCATGGGGTCTATGGCGTTGGCCATGGACAGGCCCATCGCCATTCCGATCTGTTCTCCCGCCGTCTGGAGGGCAAACAGGGGCAGGCCGGCCAAAAGACCGATGAGGGTTCCGATCAAAAATTCCCTCAGGGCCAAAATGGAAATCGAGATCCAGTTTTCGAAAAGGATCATCGGAATAAGGCTCTCCCGGACCGTGCCGGCGGCGATAACGGTCAGGAGGACGGCTCCCAAAAAACGCAGCGGCAGAGGCGCCCCCGCCGCAACAAAAAGCGACGACGTGAACATCATTCCCACAAAACGCAGGTGAATCAAAAAATACACCATCAGCAACTGAACGGGAATTTCGAGCCTGTCCATCATTTATTCCCCTTATTCATTCAATGCCCTTCATCTTATGAATCGTTCAAGCTGTCCCAAAATATCCCGGGTCATCTGCAAAATTTTTCCGGACATCCAGGGACCGGCGAGGACGAGAAACAAAAATACCGCCAGAATTTTGGGAACAAAAATGAGGGTCTGCTCCTGGATGGACGTGGCGGTCTGTAAAATGCCGATAATCAGTCCCACTCCCATAGCCACCAGCAAAACGGGCAAAACGACGTAAAGCATCGTCCACACCGCGCCGCTCAAAACATCATACATACTGACAGGAATTATTTCCATGGCGATTTTTCACCCTTCGTCCCGAAGTATCAGGGCACGTTCGTAAAACTTTTAAGAAGGCTCACGACTACGAGATTCCAGCCATCGGCCATGACGAACAGCAGTATTTTAAACGGCAGGGAGATCGACATGGGAGGCAGCATCATCATGCCCATGGCCAACAGGACGCTGGAAACCACCATATCCACCACGATAAAAGGAATGTAGATCACCACGCCCATCTGAAAAGCGGTTTTGAGCTCGCTCAGCATAAAAGCGGGAACCAGAACTCTCGTGGGGACCACATCCTCAGAAGCGGGACGTTCCATCCCGGACATGGAAACCATCAGGGACAGCTCCTCCTGGCGGGTGTAGCGAAGCATGAACTCCCGCATCGGGGTCACCGTCTCCGTCCAGGCCTGGGATGAATTGATATTGCCCGCCATATAGGGAGCGAGACCCTGCTCGTAAACCCGATTCCAGGTGGGGTACATGGTAAAAAGCGTGAGAAAAAGAGCGAGTCCCACCACGACCTGCTGAGGCGGCGTCTGCTGAAGGCCGATGGAACGCTGAACGAAGCCCAGAACGATGACAATACGCGTAAAGCTCGTCAACATCAGCAAAATTGCCGGCGCCAGGCTCAAAACAGTCATCAGCGCCAAAATTTGCAGGGATAAAGCCACGTCGCGCGGAGATTCCGCAGGCGTAAGGCTCAACTGCAGCATCGGAACAGGTATCCGTGGAGCCTCCTCCGCGACGGCAGCCTCGACGGGAAAGGAGAACGTCAGGCAGGAAAAGAGGGTCAGCGAGGCCGCAAGGATAAGGATCGTAAAAATTCGATTTTTCTGTTTCTTCCAGTCTAAAACCAAAGACGGAACCGAAAACCTGAAGACGAGACAGTCCCAAATACCCCTGTCAACGCCTCCGGAGTTTTCAAAAAACCTCCCCGCACGCGGTCCGGCGTTCATTCCGGAATCGATCCCGGATTCACTCCGAGACCGGCCCGCGCTCATTCTTTGGGAGCTCCGTCTTTCCGTCATACTGTTTCCATTCTTCATATTTCCACCTGCTTATCAGACGGGTCCCCCCGGAACCGGAAGTCAGGGCAAAGACCTCCGGGCCACAGCGCAAAACGAAAAAAACATCCTTACCCAACGGCAAGGATGCCATAATTTCAACATACGTCTGATTTTGTTTCGCCCAACCTTTTTTTCTGGCCCATGCAACAAAAACCAGTGCCGCCAGGGACATCAGACCAAGAGCCAAAACAACACGTATTACGTAAGAAGCGAGACTGACCTCCTTCGTAGTCACACAACTCCTCTGAGGACAAATAAATCAGCCAAGAACTTTGGAAATAGCCTCCACAACACGCTCCGGCTGGAAAGGTTTGACGATAAAGTCATTGGCCCCCGCCTGAATCGCCTCAATAACCATGGGCTGCTGGCCCATAGCGGAAACCATGACAATCTTTGCCCCGGGGTCAAGCGCCTTTATTGCCTTCACCGCATCAATCCCGTTCATTTCCGGCATGGTAATATCCATCGTCACGATGTCCGGCTTGAACTTCTGGTAAGCCGCAACGCCAAGCTTTCCGTTCTCAGCTTCGCCAACGACTTCAAAATCATTTTTTTGAAGGATATCCTTCAACATCATACGCATAAAGGCTGCGTCATCCACTATAAGAACCTTTTTGCCCATGCTGCACCCCTCGTTCAGTAAAAGATTCTCTGACCTCAAAACGAGCTTCCCGCACCTCAAAAGCTATCGAAAATCCCCGGCCAGTCACCACTCGTATAACCTGTTTTGGATTTCAGGTAATTCTCTTGAAGATTATACCACGAAGCTCCGAAGTTATTCGAGGGGATAATTACGTTATTTAAAGAGATAAAACATGCCTCACGCTGTCGAAAATATTTCAGCGGATCCTGATGAATTTCCGACCGTAAAACCCTCAGCCGACTACATCGCGTAGGTTTTGGAAGCCGCGTTCAAAACCTCGGTGATACGTACTCCAAAGTTCTCGTCGATGACCACGACCTCTCCTCTGGCGATGAGCTTTCCATTAACCAGTACATCTACAGGTTCTCCCGCCATTTTGTCCAGTTCAATTACAGACCCCGTGGTCATGTTCAAAATTTCGGATATGTTTTTCCTTGTTTTCCCCAATTCCACCGTCACTCGCACCGGGATGTCAGCGATCAGATCAATCCTGCTGGCGGAAGCTCCCGCCGGTCCCCTGGCAGCGAGAGGCGTGAACTCCGCGGGATGCACGTCCACCATGGGCCCCGGCTGCTGTGCGCCTCGCACGGGTGGCATGGACATCGACGGTGCAGAGGCCGGCGCGGCGAATCCTCCTCCAGCCGGAGCGCCGGACGGCGCAGGGGCCGGAGCGGGGGCGGGGGCCGCAACGGATGGGGCGGGAGCACTGGAGGCGTTCATGACCTGATGGATCGCCTGGGCCAGATTTTTCGCCGACTCCGCCGGCATGACAGTCCACACGGAAAAAGGTTCCAGTCCGTCGATTTCCACCTTCACGGAAGAAACCCATATCTTTCCCTCCGCTCCGGCGTCGGTGAAAGGCAGCCAGTCTTCTTTCTGCAGCGCGGAAGCGGTGTTTTCCGGCATCAGACGTCGTCCGCCCAGAAGCCCGCTACTGAGACTGGTAAAGGAAGACCCCAGAACCTGACTTAATCCCTCCTGAGCCGCGTTCAAATACAGTTCACTGGGGGACTCCGGAAGCTCTTTGCCTTCCCCGCCCATCATCAGGTCCGCCAAAGTCAGCGCCCCGCGAACGTCTACCACAAACGCCAGAGGCATGTCGTCGAAACCGCCGAAAGTCGCCCGGAACAAAAACGGCGCCTCAGCAAACTGTCCCTTGAACTCCGCCTGGGTCATGACTTTTGTTTCTTCGACCTTCGCGTTGACGTCTTTTCCCGCCAGCATTCCAAAAACACTGCTTTCCGAGTTGGAAAAGACGGACCCGACTTCGTCCAAAACCTGAGAATCCTCCATGGACAGGTCGGAAGAGGACGAAGGCGTGAACGAACCTCCCGAAAGAAGCGCGTTTATCTCATCCTGACTGAGCAGTTCATCCATCTAATTTTTTCCTCCCTCGGTTCCGGCCGCTGATTCCGCCGTACTCATATCTGCTTCCGGATCCACGTCGACTTTACCCGTAATTTCGGCGGCAAGACGCCCTTCGACGGTTCCCGGTTTTGCCTTGAAACGAACGTAATTTCCCACTCTGACATCGACATCTTCATTCGTCATCTCATCCAGGCGAATGACGTCTCCGGCTTCGAGAGAATAGACGTCGGCCAGGCTGAGGATGGTATGTCCCAGTTCCAACGCCAGCGGAACTCTCACTTTCTCCAGAGATTTCATGAGATTTTCTCTCACGCTCTCGTCACTCTTGCGACTCGTAGAAACAAACCACTGCTGTGACGAAAGTTTATCGATAATGGGCTCCATGAGGAAGTAAGGGATGCAAAGGCTGATCATACCCTCCACTTCGGCCACCTTCAGCTTGACGATGACCAGAAGAACCATATCCCGCGGGGGACAAATCTGCACAAAGAACGGATTACTCTCCATGCTTTCAAACCGAAAACGCACGTCCACCACGGTACTCCAGCTTTCTTCGAGGAGTTCCAGCATCCGCATCAGGACGCGCTCCGTCACCGTTTTCTCTATATCCGTAAGCTCTCTGGCCTTGCCGGAAAACTCTCCTTTTCCTCCCAGAAGTCTGTCGATAATCGCGAAAACGAGGTTGGGATTGATTTCTATAAGGGCGTTCCCATTGAAGGGGTACATCTCCAGCGTACCGATAACCGTCGGCTGAACCAGGGAGTTGACGAACTCCTCATAAGCGAGCTGATCTACAGACGCCACCTCCGCCGAAATCATGGAACGCACCAGCGTCGACATGACGGTGGTCAGCTGACGGGCAAAAGCCTCGTGGATCATCTGTATGGCTCGAAGCTGGTCCTTACTGAACTTGTCCGGACGCTTGAAGTCATAAACCTTAATTTTGTACTCGCTGGAGTCCCGGGTCATGGAGTCGAGATCCACGGACCCGCTCGTCAGCGCGCTCAACAGGGAATCAATTTCACTCTGGGACAACACATCGGGAGTCAAGAACTCTCACCTGCCTTAAAATAACACTGACTGTCACTGCAAAACAAACGTTTCAAACAAAACACGTCTCACGGGAACTTCGCCTTTGATTTCCGGCAGCTGCGCGTTCAGGGATCTCTTGATCTCCTCGGCGAAATGCAGAGCCCCCTCGGCGCTCGTGAGGTCCTCGTAAATTTTATCCTTCACGATCAGAAGGATTTCGTTCTTTATCCTGAGAAGCCAGCCCGGAGAATTGAGCAGTTCCGCAGCTTTGTCGTTCAGGGCCTCCAGAGACACGGTAAAACTGATGACGTGTCGGCCCGAACCCGCAAGATTACTCGTGAACTCTCCCACGGACACCACCGGCCCCGGAGCGTCTATTTTTTTGTTCTCGGCCTCTGCGGCCGCGTTGGAGGCCATGGAACGACCCAGCATCATTCCGCCGCCAAAACCGACGCCAAACATCACCAGTCCCACAATGATAAAAATAATGATCCTTTTCATGGTCTTCCGGTCAACCCCTTATTAATGTTTCGGATACTGCGACAGAAACACAAGCTCTACCCGGCGATTCAAAGCCCTGTGGTCGGGAGAGTCGTTGGGCACCACCGGATGATTGGAAGCGTAACCCACCGCCTGAAGTTTCTGAGAAGGAAAACCACTGGAGGCCAGAAAGGAGGCTACAACCGCCGCTCTGGAGGAAGACAGCCCCCAGTTGTCTCTGTAAATCCCCCCATTGAGAGGGGTTGAATCCGTGTACCCTTCCACCGAAAGAGCGGGGACCTCGTTTCTCACCAGGGTCGCCATTTTACTGAGCAAACGCTGCCCTTCCGGTTTCAGAACGGCGCTTCCGCTGTCGAAAAGGAACTGCTCCGAGAGAGAGACGGCCACGCCCCGCTGGTTAACGGTGACCTGGATGGCCTTGTCCAGACCCTGGGTCCGCAGGAAACTGGCCACCGTCTGAGCCACATGCTGGGTGTCCATTTCGTAGCGCTCCGCGGAACCGGCGTCCTTCCCATCTTCCCGCCTGGAATCATTGGGCGTTTCCATGGTGGACTCCTCCGTAGTGACCCCGCCCTTCAGAACTCCGAGAGAGCCTCTCAGAGAAATCAGCGCCTTCTGAAACTTTTGCGAGTCTATGGACGACATGGCAAACAACAGCACGAAGAAACACAAAACCAGTGTCATCATGTCTCCATAGGTCGCCATAAAGAGAGGTGCGCCCGGCGGAGCTTCCGGAGCTTTTTTCTGTCGTGCCATGTTCGTTCCCTTCTACTCTTTCTCTTTCTGCTCGGCCTCCAGCCTGGTGCGCAGTCTCGGCGGCAGGAAGACCTTCAGTTTTTCTTCGACTATACGAGGGTTTTCTCCCGCCTGAATCGCGAGAATCCCCTCCACCATCAGCTCCATGGAAACGATTTCCTTGGCGGAGCGGGCCGCCAGTTTCTTGGAGGTGGGGATGGCAAACATGTTTGCGATCATGGAACCGTACATGGTGGTGATAAGGGCCACCGCCATGCCCGGCCCAAGGGCGCTCACGTCCGACAGGTTCCCCAGCATGGCGATGAGACCGATCAGAGTTCCAATCATTCCGTAGGCCGGAGCCAACTCCGCCATAGCGTCGAAAATTGCCTTGTTGGCCGAGTGCCGATCCTCCAAAATACCGATTTCCGTGTCCAGAATCGCTTTCACCAGCTCAGGGTCCGTTCCATCCACTACGAGCTGAATGGACTTGCGCAAAAACTCGTCGTCCAGATCCGCAACATCGCTTTCAAGTGCCAGCAATCCCTCCCGCCGCGCCTTTTCAGCAAAGCTGACGATCGTTTGCACCATCGCAAGAAGGTTGGGCTCGTTGGATACGAAGGCGCTTTTGAAAGCACCCGCTGCCGATTTCAGGACATCGGAAGAATGCGCCATGGTGACAGCTCCCGCAGTTCCTCCTACGGTGATCAGGATGGAAGGGAAGTCGATATAGGCCCCGAGGTTTCCTCCTGAAGCCATAGCTCCAATGACGAGTATCCAAGCCATAAGGCAACCAATGACAGTGGTTAAATCCAAGTTACGCGTCCCCCCTGCATGACGAGTTTTCTAACGTTGCTGCGGACCGTCCGACTCCAGCGGCATACCCGAAGGAATACAGGTATAACCGGCTTTTTTACGAAAATCGATCATGTCATTCCGAATATCGTCGAAACTTTCCCTGACAACGTAACGATGGCCATTGATGAGGCGCACTACCGTATCCGGCGTCACCTCCACAGTCTCAATCATATCAGAATTCAGGAGAAAAAGCTCTCCGTTCAAACGATGGAGTTCGATCATCCATTCGGCCTCTTTATCCGTAAGCGATTCTACCAGTTATCCGGGTTTACCCTAACGCTTCAGGTTGACGACTTCTTCAAGAATCTGATCGCTGACCGTTATCACGCGGGTATTGGCCTGGAAGCCGCGCTGAGCGATGATCAGGTGCGTGAACTCCTCCGTCAGGTCGACGTTCGAGCCCTCGAGATAACCGCTTTGGGTTTTACCCGCGCCGTTGACCGTAGCCGCGTTGATGTTCGCTTTTCCGGAGTTGATCGTCTCGGCAAACATCGTGTCTCCTACCTGATCGAGCCCCATGGGGTTGGCGAACTGCGCCAGCGCCAGTCTGTAAAGGGGCATATTCTGCCCGTTGGTGTACTGCCCCGTGATGATCCCGTCCTGGCCGATGGAGTAGTTGTTCATGACGCCCATTTCATAGCCGTCCTGGTAGTATCCCTTGGTCGTGGTCTCAGAGGCGAACTGCGTGATGCCCTCCATTTTATCCAAGCCGAAGGTCTTTCCGCTGAAGTCCAGGGTGATCGTTCCATTGTCCCGCCCCAACAGGCTGTAGGGCACGTTGATGTCCACCGTTTCAGGCTTGAGCAGGAGGCAGCTGTTGTCAAAAACGAGCTCCCCGCTGGAAGGAGTCGGCACCAGATTGGGATAATCCGGGAAAAAGACCTCCCAGCGCCAGGTGTTCTCCGACACCTTTTTGAACTGGACCTCCATGGTGTAGGCATACCCCTGGCAGTCGTACACGGTCATCTTGGTCTGGTGGATTCCCCCCATGGTGATCTGCCCCACCGTGGACATCGGAGCGCCGGTTGTAAGGTTCGCCGCCTTGATCTCCAGCCCGTTGCCGTTTGCTGTGGGAACAATTTCAAAATCTGTACCCGCCGTAAATCCACCCGGAAGAGTACCCGTTATCGTCACGGTATCAAAGGTTCCGTCAGATTTGAAGGAAACTTTCGTCTGCACTGGAGTCATTGTTCCGGTCCCATCGTCAAACCACAAGATCATATCTACAGGCGCATCCCTGTTGGTGAGGGTCGACTCGTCGAATTCCGCGATCACGGTATAGTTTTGTCCCCCCGTCCCCGTCACGCTGAAAGACTGATAGCTCATGCTTTCGTACAGGTTTGTTTCCCACAACAGCGCGTTTGTCGGCGTTGGCGGAGTGGAGTCGGTAAACTTCAGGGTTCCCGTCACCGCATCGAAAGTCGGGGTTGCCTGCAGAGTCCCCCCTGGCAGCGCAGCGCCCAACATCGTCGAACTCGTAGTATTGATCTCAAGCTTCGGGACAGTTTTCCCGTCAGGGTCGGTCGTCGTTCCCACCATGTCGAATACGAGTGTCAACCCCGTGCCGGTCCCCGGAGGAACCGTGTCGAAGGTATAGGTCAGATACCCCTGCCCGTTGGTGCTGGTCAGGTCCGTCGTCACCGTCACGTCGTAAGACTGGCCGTTCATCATGATCTGCGCGTGTTCTCCGTTTCCGGAGCCATCCGCCCAGGGAATGTCCTTGAACCCGATGGGCAGATAGACGTCCGATCGGCTGTCCAGGTTGCACTTGAACGCCGCGACGGTGGTGGCCCGGGCCTCCATTTTGGTCCCAATGGGGATGCGAATATCTCCCAGTTCGCTGCCTGTGTTGAACTGCAGCGGGTTCAGCGGGTCACGCTCCATTTGATAGCCCTGCACCAGGTAGCCCGTGCCCGAGTGGGTCAGCCGATATTCCGTTTCGGGCCCCACGTAGAAGTTGCCAGCCCGGCCGTAGACGTTGGCCCCGCTTCCCGTACTGAATATAAAATACCCCTCGCCCTCGATCATCACGTCCGATTTGTTGCCCGTGTACTGCGCGGCGCCCTGACTGTGAATGGTTTCGATAGCGGCGACCTTGACGCCCAGACCGACCTGAACGGGGTTGACGCCTCCTATATTGTCTCCGGGACCGGTGGCGCCGCTGCTCGTCTGATAAAGGAGATCCTGAAAAATGGTGACATCCTTTTTGAACCCCGTCGTGTTGACGTTCGCGATGTTGTTTCCCGTCACGTCGAGCATGGTCTGATGCGCGCGCACTCCCGTCACTGCCGTCATAAGCGATCTTAACATTTTATACTGACACCCTCCTGCGATAAGGCTTCATCGCTCCGCGAACTGTATACCCCATTCCATGAGGTCAATCTTCTGAATGCTCCAGTTTACGTTATTGCCTCAGTCTGTTTAAATGTCGGATGCTCCACATCGAAACTGAAATTGAAATTGCCATGACAGCCATAAAAAAACGGTATCCCGCCAAAGGCGAAATACCGCGGGCCGCTCTCAAAATGTACAGGGCGCTTTCAGAGGGAGTCGGGAGATTCGTTCATCACGCCTTCAATATTTTTCAGCGCTATTTCTCCGTAGGTCGTTTGAAGAATAGTCCCCTGCGTAGCGTCGTACCACACCGCTATCACCTTGTCGTAGGCGGAAATCGTGTTCCCCTCGGCGTCCTGGTACGGGAAAAATACCGTCTTGCCGATGTAACTGACGGCCGAATACTGCTCCTGAGTGGAGGCCAGTCCCTCCAGGGCCTTCGTCATGTTGGTCATCTGCTCCAGACTGCTGAACTCCGCCATCTGTGAGATAAATTCCCGGTCATCCATCGGATTCAGCGGATCCTGATTGGACAACTCCGCGATCAGGAGCCTCAGAAAGGCGTCCTTGTCCAGTTCCTGCGAAACGGAGCGCGATGCAGCCTCAAGCTGACTTGAGGACAATCCCCCCGTGGGGTCCGTAACACTGTTTACAGCCATTCTCCCATACCTCCCCGTAACATGGCGAATCTTTTCAGGCCACCCAGTACAGCAGCCCCTGATTCAGATCCACCCTGAAAACTGTTTCTTCTTCCACATCCGGGTTTTCCCCCGGAACTCTCCGCGCGTTCCGGCTCTGCTGCTGCCCGGACTGTCGCTGATGCTCGCTGTCCTGCTGAACATCCACTGAAAAATGGGCCACCTGGACCCCCTGCTGCTCCAGAGACATGCGAAGCTGTACAATCTGATCCTGTACCAGTTGTCGGATCTGTTCGCTGCTCACTTTAATGGAAGCATCCAACCCCGTGGCACCGCTGGTCAGCTCCACACTGATGCGCCCCAGCGCAGGTGGGTCCACGATCAGCGAGGCTTTTTGAGTGCCGTTGGTGCGAACGAAGCGCACAACGTTGTCCAATCCTTCACGAAGAGTTTCGTTTCTCGACAGAGAGGCTCCCCTGGAAAGGTCCAGAACCTCCCCGGAAGAACCGGACTGCTCCCCGCGCGTCACGACCGCGCTGAAAAACTCGTCGAAACTGCTCGTTCTGCGCTCGGCGGAAGACGTTTTCCCCAAGGTTTCGTCCGTTTGTCCCGATTGAGCGACAGCCTTGTCCCCGTCCTTCGATGAACTTCGAGCAACCTCCGACCGACTCCGGGACGAATCCTTTTCAGGATTTTCAGTCCCCTCTCCGGTGTTGCCGCCGGCGGCTTCATTCGGCGCGGCAACCGGAAGGGCGTTCTCTTTTTCCGTCGGGCCGGCTTCCGTGGAAGCGCCTTCCTTTTCCGGATTCAAATTTTTATTTCCCGTTTCCTCTGAAAGAGCGCGGGCGCCGGATTTAAGATAAGAGTACACTCTGGGCGTCAGAACGCCTCCCAGGCCCTCCGCGCCCTTTCCCTGCTCCGCTTTGTCCGCGGGGCTGTCCGTCGTCACCCCGGAGAGATTCGCAAAATTCGACAGAGAGGCCAGAAGCCGGGCGGAGGCCAGAGAGGCATCGGAGGCCTCTTTTTCTCCGGATTTGTCGTCGTCCTTCGCTCCGTCGTCATCCACTCCGCTGAGGGCCGCATCCAGGGCCAGCGTCAGGTCATCTCCCACCGCAACGTCCACATTGAGGTGATTGGGGCCGTCGCTTCGCACGGAGGTCAAATACCGATCACGCAGCCGGGACAGCGCGGCGGCCAGCCGGTCCGCGTCCAAGTCCGAAAAATCCTCTCCAAGCCACTCCTTCACCTCTCCCGCAAGGTTCGTCATGTCGACGCCCTGGGCTTCCATGTCCTCCTTCACCGAGGCGAACAAATCCAGAATCGAGTTCGAAAGGGACGGGCCATCACCGGTGAGGATCAGCGGTAAAGTCGCCGACCGTTCCGTTCGCGTTTCCCCCTGGAGGGCCGCCAGAGTCAGATTCAGGGATGCGTCGGAAGTCCCTTCGGATTCGGATTTCTCCAGGGCCTGAGAACTGCTTGACAGAAACGACGCAAAAAGCCCCGCTTCGAAATCTTCCGACCCTCTGTCCGCCGACTTCGAACCGGAGGAACTGTTTTGCGCGCTCTGTACGCTCTGTATCGGCACGGGAAGAGACATTATATCCTGCATCCGTTTTCACCCCTGTATTCTGTTTCGGTTCACTTCATTGCCGACCAGGTTCCAGCGCCATGCGTTCCGTCAGTCTGGCCGCCTTTTTCGGTTCCATCTTTCCAAGGATGGAGGCCCGGGCATCCACGGGAAGTTTTCTCAAAAGCCCCACCGCCAGCCCTTCATCGATCTGCTCAACGATTTGGGCGGCGCTGCGGGGAGATATATCCTGATACGTCCTCGCCACCTGATCCAGCAACTTTTTATCCGCGTCCGAGGCGGAGTTTTCCGCCTGCTGAGGCGAGGTCTGACGGGACGCGCTGTTCTCCTGTTTGGACAAGCGCTCCGCCCGCTGACCCAAGTCGCCGGAAAGGGTTTCCACCTTCGATTCCCGATCCGTAAGGCTGCGCTCCCGCTCGTCCAGACGCTTCTGCCACTCGGTCAGTTCGTAAGCCCGCCGTTCCGCCGTGGTCAGGGTATATTCCTTCGGCACTCTGAAAAATCGGGAAACCGGCTCTCCGATGTAGGGAATCTTTGGAAGAATGCTCCACATCAAAGGACGGGCGTCCCACATGCCGCTGAAATGCAATCCCGCTCCCACCCCAAAAGCCAACAGCAGCGCCAGGAAAAAAAGAGTCAGTTTACTCTGCTTTTTCTTCTTCTTTGGAACAACCGGCGCTTTTTCATCCTTCGCCGCTTCATCCGGGCGTCTCTCCTGTCGGGAAGGTCTGTCCTCCCGTCGCTCTTCGCCCATCAGTCTTCCTCCCGGTAACGATGGTATAACGCCATCACGTTTTTAACATATCGCTCAGTTTCCGCGCTCAGTTTCCCGCCTGAATCCACCCTGGTCGGACCGGCATTGTAGGCCGCCAGAGCTTTTTCAATGTCGCCTTCATATTTATCGGTCAAATCGGAGAGGTATTTTACCCCGCCCTCGATATTTTGTTCGGGATCGAAAGAATCCTCCACTCCCAGCATAGACGCCGTACGGGGCATGAGCTGCATCAACCCCTGGGCTCCCTTGATGGAAACGGCGTCGCTTTTCCAGCCCGACTCCACCTGGATAACGGCCCGGATCAGCTCTTCGTCCAGCCGGTATTTATCCGCGGCGCGGGCGGTGTATTTTCTCAGTTCGTCCATGTCTCTCTGACCCTGAGTTTTCTTTGCCTCGCGTCCCTTAGCCTGCTGGGAGTCCAGAACTTCGACAAAACGATTTCCCGACTCGCTCTCCTTCACGGATCCGCCCCGCATTTGCTGTTCGAGGCTGAAGCTGCTCTTCCGAAGAATTTCTTCGATACGATTCCGTACTTTATCGAGATTGACCGGTCTGGACCTCATCTGTTCTCTTCCTTTCGCGTTTCTTCTTTCCGGATTTCTTTTTCATGACGGAGGAGGACCGCGCTTCCGGATTTTTGAACCCCGGGTCTGGTGTATCGCATCACGGCGATGTCGTCCAGTTCGATCTGCTCCGTGGTGATTTCCGTCTGACGCAGATTTTCCTTCAGGCGGTCCACGTAACCCTCCATCATGCGAACGTCCCGGTGACGCTCCACCAGACGCTCCTCCGTGAGGGTTATTCTGTGCTGTATGTCGCGAAGGTTTTCCTTCCCCTCGCCGATATGTTTTTCCAGAACCTCGATGGCCTGCCTCTGAAACCAGATTTCACTTCGGGAAAAAATTTTGTCTTTGTTGCCGCTGAAGGACGCCATAGCCTGATTTTTTTCCTGCCCCAGCAGGTCGAGACGCTGAAGGGCTTCTTCCTCTTCCCTGCGCTCGGAGGCCAGGATTGTCTGTTCCGTTCTGCGGTCGTTCTCCCGAAGTTTCAGCATTCGGCTGAACTTTTGAATACGCTGCTGCATCTTCGAACATCTCCTGATTTCTTACCTTACGATTCTTCCGGGGCCAGAGCGATGATTTGCCGCGTGGTTTCCTCAAACGAAGAGGATTCTTCCACTTTTTGACTCAAAAACCGGCGAACCGATTCCAGGTGTTTCAAAGCCCAGTCCACCTGAGAATTGGCTCCCGTTTTATATGCTCCGATGTTGATGAGGTCTTCAGCCTCGGCGTAGGTGGCCAAAAGACTTCGCACCCGTCCCGCGGCGTCGCGGTGGGCCGGGGAAACAATCACCGGCATGACGCGGCTGACGCTTTCCAGCACGCTGACGGAGGGATAAAAATTGCGAGAGGCGATTTTTCGGGACAGAACGATGTGCCCGTCCAGGACACCCCGCACCGTGTCCGCCACGGGTTCGTTCATGTCATCGCCCTCCACCAGCACGGTGTAAATGCCCGTAATGCTCCCACGCTCCCCCGCTCCGGCCCGCTCCAGCAGACGGGGCAGCATCTCGAAAACCGACGGCGTGTAGCCTCGAGTGGCCGGAGGTTCTCCGATGGCAAGCCCGATTTCACGCTGGGCCCGGGCCACGCGGGTCACGGAGTCCATCATGAGAAGGACGTCCTTCCCCTCGTCCCGGAAAAATTCGGCGACAGCCGTGGCGGTCTGAGCCGCTTTCAGACGAATCAGGGGCGGCTGATCCGAGGTGGCCACGATGATTACGGAGCGTTTGAGCCCTTCCTCGCCCAAATCCCGCTGGATGAACTCCCGCACTTCCCGCCCTCGCTCCCCCACCAGAGAGATGACGTTGACGTCGGCGGTGGTATAACGGGCCATCATCCCCAACAGGGTGCTCTTCCCCACTCCCGATCCGGCGAAGATACCGATACGCTGGCCTTTTCCCAAAGTCAGAAGCCCGTCGATGACCTTCACTCCCACCGACAGAGGCTTGTCCACCATCTGTCGTCTCAGAGGGTGAGGCGGGTTCGCATAGAGAGGATAAAAATTCGTGGCAACAAGAGGTCCGGCATCGTCGATGGGCTCTCCAAGACCATTCAGAACCCGGCCCAACAACGCATCTCCCACGGATACCCCCAGAGGGCGATCCATGGAAATGACATCACATCCCGGGCCGACCTCTCGCAGGTTCCCCAGGGGCATCAAAAGCACGCGATTTTCCCGAAACCCCACGACCTCCGCATCCAACCCGTGAGAGCCGTCCCGGAAACAGATTTTGCATAAATCACCCACACAGACATCCGGCCCCTGAGACTCCGCCACAAGCCCAACGACCTGCACGATGCGACCGTTGATCCTCACGAGCCGGGTTTGCTCCAAATCTGACTCCAAAATTGTAAAAAGATTCACTTCATTCATTGTGCACAATATCCGCCTGGTCCGTCGTTTCGGCGCCTTCAACAGGGGCTTCCACCGGTTTTCCCAGTCTGTGGAAAAGGCTTTCCACCGTGGAGTCGATCTGATCCAGCTGAGTCCGCCAGCGCGCATCGTAAACACCCAGATTCGTCTCCACGATGCAGCTTCCCCGGTCCACGTTCGCGTCGGATTTAAGTTCGATGTGACGAACGCCCCTCAAAACGTCTTCAAATTCTTCATGCATTCTATTTTCCAGGAGCGCCGTGTCCTCGGGATTGACGTAAATCACCAGGCGATTCCTGTCGCTCAGGCGTTTCAGCAGGTCGCCCAGGACTCCCAGCACCGCCTCGGAGTCCATTGCAACCTCCCGCTGCAGCATTTTTTTCAGCATTTCCTGCCAGAGGCGAAGCATACGCGGCTGGTTCATCATCAGCAATTCAGCAAAATTTTCGTCCAGTTTCGACGCAAAGCTTTCGATCAGCGTCACAAGACCCGACAGTTTGTCCCGGTACTCTTTCGCAATCTCAGTCCGGGCCTGACTCAGAGCCGCTTCACGGCCACTTTTCAAACCCTCGGCGTGACCTTTTTCCCGACCTTCCCGTTTTGCCTGCTCACGATTCGCTTCAACGCCGGCCGCCAGTTCCTGTTCCTTTTTGGCGACGGCCTCCCGGTTTTCGGCAAGTTCAGCCTCCAGAGAGGTGATCCGGGAAACAACCTGGGCCTTGGCGGATCTGGTTTCCGCCAGTTCGGCCTGGAGAGCTGCTATCTGGTCCTTCAGTTCCTGCAGGGGATCTGCAGGAAGTTCCCCGGAGGTTTCGCTTTTTGGCGCCTCCGGGGTGTTTTCACCGGCTGAGGGATTTTCCTTTTTACCGGCAGACCGGTCTCGATTCGCTCGATTCGATGGATGACTTTCCTCTCTGAAAGAAGCAGAATCTCTTTCAGGTTCTGCGCCTATCTTCACCACGTCCGGAAGAAGGCGCACAGCACGCAGGACCCCCTGACGCAAATCAGACAACCAACTCGTCCTCTCCGCCTACCGCTACAACGATTTCTCCCGCTTCCTCCAGCGCCCGGACCACGTTGACGACCTTCTGCTGAGCTTCTTCCACGTCTTTTACGCGCACCGGCCCCATGTAATCCATATCTTCCTGGAGCATTTCGGCGGCCCGTTTGGACATGTTCTTGAAGAATTTCGTTCGAAGCTCTTCCGTGGCGCCCTTGAGGGCCAGTCCGAGCTCCTTCATTTCCACCTCGCGCAGCACGCGCTGCAGCGAGCGATCGTCCAGACGAATAATATCCTCGAACACGAAGAGGCGCTTTTTAATTTCCTCCGCCAGTTCGGGATCGTTTTCTTCCAGGTATTCCATAATGTTGCGCTCGGTGGTGCGGTCGGCGCTGTTGATGATGGCCACCACCGCGTCGATACCTCCCGCCAGGGTGAAATCCTGTCCCATGACGGTACTCAGCTTGCGCTCCAGCACTCGTTCCACCTCCCGAAGCACTTCGGGCGTGATGCGATCCATCTTCGCTATGCGCCGGGAAACCTCCGCCTGCATCACCGCGGGCAGTCCGCTGATGATCATCGCGGCCTGCGCGGCGTCAAGATAGGAAAGAATCAGGGCGATGGTCTGAGGATGTTCTCCCTGGATGAAACCGAGAATCTGCTGGGGGTCAGTGTGACGCATAAAGTCAAAAGGCCGGACCTGGAGACTGGCCGTGATGCGGGTGAGAAGATTCTGCGCCCGCTCCGGCCCCAAAGCCCTCTCCAGAACATCCCGGGCGTACTCTACGCCGCCCCGGGCCATGAACTCCCTCGCCATCAGGACTTCCTGGGCCTCTTTCATAACCTCCAGTTTCAGGTCGGGCGAAATTTTCCTCAGATTCGCTATTTCGAGAGTGATCAACTCGATCGTCGCATCGTCAAGCTGTTTGTAAACATCCGCGGCGATGTCATTCCCCAACGCAACCATGAGAACCGCAATTTTTTCTCTGTTGGATATATTGCTTACCTTAGCCGACTTCGCCATCGGAAAACTCCTTCATTATATATCGAGTACCTCGCCATCATTCTCAACTATCCGTCGAAATCCACTCGTTGACCAGGTTCGCGACCTCAGCAGGATTATTCTTGGCATAAGCCTTCAATTGTTCTTCCAGAACCGCCATCTCTCCCTGAAACGCCAGCATATCAGGGGAAGTCAACATTTCCTGAATCGTAGGAACATGTTTGTTTTCTTTTTGCATTGCATCGAGTGCAGCACGCATTTTTCTCCTCCGAAGCCACCAGAGACCCGTCGCTGCCACACAGGCCAGAACAAGCAGAGCGATCAGAGAGCCGATGGCCATGCGAAGCAGCCGATCCCGGCGCAGTTCCGCCGCAAGAGTGTCAGCCAGGGTCGTGTCGAACTTCATGGCCTCCACGACAATGCTGTCACCTCTCGCTTCATTGTAGCCCAACGGTCCCGAGATGAGCATCTTCAACTGAGAAAGTTCGTCAGCGTTCAGTTCCGCGTTGACCAGAACCGAAGCCGTCAGCCTTCGGGTTCCGCCCTGCGTTACGACCTCTTCGCTTTCGCGGGACGAGATCTCAAAATTGTTAGTGGTATCCGTTCGGTTATATTCGGTATTCCTGTTCTGGGTGTTGACCGGATAACCGGGGATATTGGTGGTAGTTCCCGGCGTGCCCACCGGTACAGGATCTTCTCCCGTATAGCTTTCATCCGTTTTGTTGGTGCTGCGCACCAGTCCCTGTCCCGTATCGCCGTAGGGCAGATACTCCTTCACGGAAATTTTCCTTTTGTCAAAGTCCAGGTCCACTCGGACACCTACGACCACATTGCCGACGCCATAGCGCTTCTCCAGCATGATGCGCACCTTGGTTTCCAGTTCCTTCTCATGCTGCCGCTCGGTTATCCTCTGGAGGGACACCACCCGGCCATCCGCGGAGTAGACGAAGGGTTCTTCGGCGATCATGTCGGAGAGGTTGCGGCCGGCAGTATCGATGATCGTCACGTTTTCCGGCTGCAGACCATCGACGCTTCGGGAAACCAGATGGATAATGGCCTTGATCTGATTGGGGCCCAGCTGCGCCCCCGGCTTCTGGCGCACCAGAACAGACGCCGTCGAGGGCTGCTGCTGCTCCAGGAACAGACGCTGCTCCGGGATGACGATGCTCACCCGGGAAGAATCGATGGCGTCGATCTGAGCGATGGTACGCTGCAACTCGCCCTCCAGGGCGCGCAGGTAGCTGATTCTTTGCTGAAACTCGCTCATTCCCATCTTGGATTCGTCAAAAATTTCAAATCCTCTGCTGCCCCCTTTGGGTAATCCCTCCTGGGCCAGAGAAAGCCTTACTTCATACACTTCGCTTCGGGGAAGAAGGATGGCGTTGGCCGCCGGATCCAGTCGATAGGGAATTTTATTTTCTCTGAGGTAGGTGACGATAGCGGACTGATCCTCCACCTCCAGGCCGGTAAACAGAGGTTCATAAGCCGTACGGCCCGCCCAGAGAACCGCCATTCCCAGGAGAGCAAACACCAGAAAAATCGCCAAAAACAACGACGCTTTCTGCCAGACCTTCAGCGTCGCCCAAAAAAGCAAAAATCTGGCGAACAATTGTTTCAGGCTTTCCATTTTATGGTATCCATAACCATGACTTTAATCAATGTCCGTTTTTGAACTCAAACCGACATTCTCGACAGTTGCTGATAAGCATCCACAAACTTGTTGCGCAGCTCCATAAACATCCTCAGTGCGACTTCCGCTCGCGAAGAAGCCAGCACCACTTCGGAAATATCTTCTACATCTCCGGTTGCAAGCCTGTGAACCATATCGTCCGCCTCCAGCTGCAGCGTATTGACTTTCTTCATTGATGTGGAGAGCAATTCCTCAAAGGAAAGTTCTCCCTGTCTGACAACGGGCGAAGCAGATACCTGACGTTTTTCTTTTTCTCCGGTTTCGAAATCTGACAGCTTTGCGATATCTACCATCATGGGGCCCCACAAACCTCCTGCTGAGAGCGATAATTTCTCCATATCCTGCACAGATTACAGCGACAATGCACATATCTTACGACAGTCCATTTTATAAACAAGCGACAGCACTACTTAATCTAAAATGCTTCTTTTCGCTGTTCTTTTCGCAAAAAATCCCTAGTATCAGAATAAACAATACAACTTTTTTTATTGTAACATATATTTATCTTGATATTTCTACATCTCAAGAATTTTACAAAAGTTTACAAAAGCTGTTTCAGGACACCAGATACGGAATACTTTTCTCATACCGTTTGCGGCCGTAAACCTGAGATTACGTCTCCAGCAGGCGACGGACGGTTTTTTTGAGTTCCCGAATGTCGAGGGGTTTGGTGACGTGCCCATTCATCCCCGCCTTCAGGGTCGCCTCCCGATCCTCCACCATCGCGCTGGCCGTCATGGCAACAATGGGAATCGTCGCCGCGTTGGGACGACCGGAGGCACGAATGCGTCTCGTGGCCTCCAGCCCGTCCATGACCGGCATCTGAAGATCCATGAAAATCAGCGAGTAATCCCTTTGCAAAAACGCATTCAGCCCTTCTTCTCCATTATCGGCGACGTCGATCTCGGCTCCAAGTTCGGAAAGAACCGCGACGGCTATCTCCTGATTGATGACGTTGTCCTCCACCAGCAGGAAACGATGTCCTGTATAATCCCCGTCCTCCGAAACGGAGCCTTTTCCCGCGTCCGAAGCGTCTTCTTCCGTTTTCGGAACGCCAGGCTCCAGCTCCACGGAAAAGAAAAAGGTGCTTCCCCTGCCCGGTTCGCTCTCCACGCCAATATGCCCGCCCATGAGCTGCACCAGCGTCCGGCTGATGGAAAGGCCCAAACCGGTTCCGCCGAATTTTCGCGCGATGGAATTATCTGCCTGAGTGAAGGGCGTGAAAAGCATTTTCTGCTGCTCCTGCGTCATTCCGATGCCGGAGTCCCGAACGGAACAGTCGAGCCTCAGACGCCCCGAGGACAGAATCTCGCAACCCATGGTCAGAACAATGGACCCGCTGTTGGTAAATTTTACCGCATTGCCCAGCAAATTGAGCAAAACCTGCGAAAGGCGCAGTTCATCCCCTATGGCGTATTCCGGAACGGAGTCCTCCAGAAAAACCTCCAGTTCCAGGTTCTTTTCCACGGCCCGGGGCAGGATCAGATCCCGGATGTTCTCCGCCATTTCCCGAACGCAGAAGGGGCGTTTCTCCAGAACAAGACGGCCCGCCTCGATTTTGGAAAAATCCAGAATGTCGTTGATGACCCCCAGCAACAATGAAGCGGAAGACTCTATTTTTTTCAAATAGGCTTTTTGTTCCGGAGGAGGGGAAGCCTGAAGCGCCAGATGCGTCATGCCCAGCACTCCGTTCATCGGCGTGCGGATCTCGTGACTCATGCGCGCCAGAAACTCTTTCTGGGAGGTATTCGCGGCCTCCGCCATGAGCAGGGCCTTATGCTCCAGGAATACGGTTCTTTTGAAAATCATGATGACGAGAATGACCATCAGGATATAGGCCAGCCCCACGATGATGAAAACGTTGCGACTGATCTTTCTGAAATGGAGCACGATGTCCGTGACAAGCTCATTGGCCCAGATGTAACCGATGACCTCGCCCCTTCGCTCCACGGGGAACATCGCGTTCAGGATGTTTCCCCGCACCATGGTTCCCATCGCGACCTTCGGCACGTTGGTGGCCATGACCACCCGGCCGCCGTGATCCGGGGCAATGGATCGCCCCACCATCTGCGAAAACTCAGCCGACGGACCATAGGTGAGGATGGCGTCCAGGTTCCGCGAGTAAAACCCCACTCCCAGTCCCGGAGAACTGAGGGCCACGTCGTCTGTGGCCTTCTCCAGAGCCTGGTTCAGCACTCTTATCTGCTCCGCACGGTCGGCGGATTCCGCCCCCGCCGCCTCCAGGATCGCCGAATAACCGCCCTCATCCAGACGTGAATTCAGCACCCTGGCCAGCGTCATCAGGTTTGCTTCCTTTTCCTGCAAAAGCGTCCCTTCCATGACATGCTTCACCACGTACCATGTGGCAAAACAGGGCACATTGATGCACAAAAAGAGTAACAAAAATACCCTGCCCCGAAACAGAGAAAGAGGCGATCGTTTCACTCAACTATCCTCCCACTTTACCGTCCGCGTAAAAAACCTTGTTCAGACCTCACCTCACGGCATGAACCGTATTCAGAATATTGTGTTAATGCGAGGAAAGACCGTAAAGCCTCTCCCCACGCTGACAGCATTGGCGTTTTTATTTATATTTTATTTTTACTCGAAAAATTTTACCCGAAAAACTTTCTTCGTTCGTCCGGAGAGTGAAATTCCTTCGCGTCCGGAGCTTTCACTCTGCCGCCAAAGGGCATCTGCCCCAC
The DNA here is from genome assembly GCA_031272035.1 of Synergistaceae bacterium. Taxonomy (NCBI): domain Bacteria; kingdom Thermotogati; phylum Synergistota; class Synergistia; order Synergistales; family Synergistaceae; species Synergistaceae bacterium. The sequence goes on along the minus strand of JAISUO010000095.1, from coordinate 8,462 downwards.
CAGAGTCCAGGCGGGATCCAGAGACCAGACCCGACGCGTCTCCTCGTCCACAAGAGGATTGTAATGCTGCAGAGACGCCCCCAGTCCCGCGTCTTCCAACATCATCCAGATCACGATCTGGTGCATGGCGGAAGTCTGCTGAGACCAGGCGGGGAAGTTTTTCGCGTAGCCGGGAAAACGACTCTGCAGGTCCTCCACCACTTTTTGATCTTCGTAGTACAAAATCGTCCCGTACCCCGCCGCGAAAGAGTTGATTTTCTGCTCCGAAGGGGCGAATTTCTCCGGGGGAACCACGGCTCTCAACGCATTCATGACAATGTCCCAGAATTTTTTATGATGCTCCTTCAGCAAAAGCACGAGACGCGTCGACTGCGAGTTGAAGGCCGACGGGACGTGCAGCAGAGCAAAATCGACGATTCCACGGATCTGCTCGTCTGTAACCGGAGACTGATCGTTGATGGCATACCATGACCGTCTGTCCTGCACAACTTTTTCGATACTTCCGCCCATTACTGCTCCTCCAGGTATTTAATTTCCAATCTGTTCAGATACTCAATTCCTTCAGCTACAGATTACAACGAAATTATAACAGAAGAAATTCTACGAAAAAAAGCTATTTCAAAAAAGCGGCAGGCCTTTTCGACGGAATTTACTCAGATAGATTTTAGATTTTCTTCAGATTTTCATCCAGATTTTCATTTAAATTGCGTGTCGAAGTCCCAGGGTGTTCCGCCGGCAAGGCATCCACCGTCCACGTGAACCATCATTCCCGACATGTAACTGGAGGCATCCGAAGCCAGAAGAATGGCAATTCCAAGGATTTCTTCCGGGTCTCCCGGGCGCTGCATGGCGATCCGGTCCTTCAGGTAGGCGCTTCGTGTCGGATGCTCCCAGGTCACGGTGGTCAGAGGGGTGAGAATATGGCCCGGAGCGATGGCGTTGGCGCGTATTCCAAACTTCGCCCATTCCACCGCCATGGATCGGGTCAGGGCGGTGACAGCGCTCTTCGTGGCGCCGTAGACGCTGCAGCCGCCCAGCATCCCCACGGAGTTATGGGACGCCATATTGATGATGTTGCCTTTTCCCGCCGTCCTCATGTGCTTTGCCACTTCCTGGGAAATGAAATAAAGCCCCTTCAGGTTGATCTGCATGATGCGGTCATAGGTGCTTTCGTCCACGTCCAGGATCCCCTCGCGTTTGTTGATGCCCGCGCAGTTGAACAGAACGTCGATTCTTCCGTATTTGCGAATCACCTGATTCACGCAGTCCGCGATGTCTCCCTGATGGGTCAGGTCGAGCCTGAAAGAAGACGCCTCCCCGCCCGACTCGCGGATTTCCTTTTCCAGCTCCGCCAGTCTGCCGAGGTCCACGTCGCAGAGCGCCACCGTCGCGCCGGCCTTCGCGTACCCCCTGCACAGAACGCTTCCAATACCGCCCGTGGCCCCTGTAAAAAGGATGATTTTATCCTTCAGAGAAAAGACCGTTTCAAGATACCCGCCAATAGAATCCGTCAAATCACTCACTCCTCATTCATCTCCAATCGCAATTTCCTGATCCATTTTTCTGTAATAGGCCAGGGCGCGGACAACGCCGCTCCAGATCAGCCACGCCACGGACGCCATGAGGATCAGCCCCAGAGGGCGCTGAAGAAGGGGCAGAATCATTCCCCGGCTCTGCATGAGGGCCTGCCGGAAACTCACGTCGGCCAGAGGCCCCAGAATGAGCCCCAGCACCAGCGGCGCAAGGGGATAATCCATCTGACGGAGAAAATAACCGATCATTCCGGCAAAAAGCATCAGATAGACGTCGAAAATGCGTACTCCGCCGCCGTAAGCGCCGATCACCGTCAGAGGGACCACCAGCGGCAGAAGAATCTCGCGCTTGACCTTGAGGACGCCCACCATCGGCTTGGCCAGCAGCAGACCCCAGAAAAGCATGGCCAGGGAGGCGCACATCAGCGAGGCCCCCACCATCGGAAGGAAGGCCGGATTTTCGATGTTGAGCATGGGACCCGGCCGCACTCCGTGGAGGTTCATGGCGGCCAGGAACATGGCGGCGGGGGGGCTCCCCGGAACGGCCAGGGTCAGAAGGGGAATCATGGCTCCGCCGATAACCGCGTTGTTGGCCACCTCCGGACAGACCACCCCCTCCAAAATTCCGGTTCCGAATTTATCTCCGTCCTTCGACCGCCGCTTCCCCATGTCGTAGGCGAGCCACGAGCCCACGTCCTCCCCCGCGCCGGGGATGATGCCGATGATGACGCCGATGACGCCGGAGCGTAAAATAGAAGGGATGAGCGATTTGAACACCCCCAGGGGAGGGATGACGCGCCCCACTTTGCCCTCTATCCGGTAGGGCACGCTTTCCTGAAGGACGCCCAGCACCTCCGAAATGCCGAACACACCGATCAGCGTGGCGATCAGGGGAATGCCGCCCTTGAGCTGCAGGTTGCCGAAGGTGAAACGGGGAAAGGCGAAGATCTCCTCCATTCCCACCATGGACAGGGCAAATCCAAGAAATCCCACGATCCAGCCCTTGATGGGGTCCTTGTCCGTGCTGAGGGAACCGCAGATCATGATGCCAAAGAGCGCCAGAAGAAACATTTCCCAGTGTCCGAACTTCATGGCGATGAGGTAGAGGATCGGGGTGAGCAGAAGCATGACGAGAATACTGAAAACCGTACCGACAAAAGAAGCGATGAAGCCCGTCCCGATGGCCAGTCCTCCCCTGCCCTGTTTGGCCAGGGGAAAGCCGTCGAGAGCCGTGGCCGCCGCAGCCGGAGTCCCGGGAATGTTGATCATGATGGCGGAACACAGACCCCCTGACGTGGCTCCCACGTAAACGCTCAGCAGAAAGGCCACCGCCCGTTCCAGAGGCATTCCGTAGGAAATATTGATCAAAAGAGCCAGGGCCATGGTGGCGGTCAGACCGGGAATGACCCCCACGAGAAGCCCCATGATGGAACCGCCGAAAATCAGCGCGATGATCCAGGGATCCCGCGCCATGGCGGAGAACATGCTCGTGATGTGCCGGAAGTACTCCATATCGTCCCGCCTCCCTATGGCATGGGAATCCTGAAAACGTGGCTGAAAACGATCTGGACGATGATGGGGGCAACCGCGGAAATGATGAGAATCCAGTACCATTTTGCCGCCTTCAGAAAAAAGAACGTGAGAAAAAGATACGCCATGCTCAGATATACAAAACTGATTTTCCCCAAAAGAGCCACGTAGCCGAGAATCAGCAAAAAAACGATGCCGCCTTTTTTGAACACGGGAGAAGTGAAGCCCCTTTTGAGATTGCCCCCCGAAAGGATGCGGCGGGCATCAGCCCGACCTCTCCGCCGTGACGAAGAATACATGAGAACCAGGCCGAAGACGATAAAGAGAATCCCCAGAATCATCGGGAAAAAGCCGGGAGAAACGAGAATCGTTCGGTACACCCGCATTCCCGCCGCCCCCGCAAAAAATACCGCCCCAAAAACAATGAGCAGAACCGCCGTGATGAAGTCCGCTCCGGCCAGTCTGCCCGCTGTACGTTTTTTTCCGCCGGTCCCAGAGGGTTCGCCGCCCGCGTCCGGAACCCCGCTCTTCGGAGTCGGCCCCTGCGACAGATCGGTCAGGTCGGTCAAGAAAACACCTCCTTCGCAAAATCAGAACGGGGAGCGGAAAACACCCCGCCCCCCGGGTTTCAGTTCATGTTTATTTGTACCCGTACTTCGCTTTTTCCTTGTTCCAGTCCCAGTCCGCCGTGCGCGGAATCCCGAACTTTTCCGGGGAAACGTCCGCCAGCCCGGCGTCGAACATCACCCAGGCGTAGGCCGCGTACTGGTAATCCAGGACCTTGTCGGCTTCCTCTCCGTAACGGGTGATGACCTGATAACCCATTTTCTCGGCGAATTCCTTCATCTCCGGCTGAGCGCAGGCCCAGAGGAAGGCCTCCTGCAGTTTGTCCACAATGGCCTTCGGGGCGTCCCGCGGGATCATGACGGGCCAGGTTTCCGCAAGGTCGGGAATGCTGGCGAACTGGGGCCCCAGGTCGGTGATGGGGGGAATGCTGAGGGTGTCGGACAGTTTGAGCAGCTCTCTCCGGTTGAGGAAGAGGGCCTTCAGCTTGCCGGAACGAACGTAGTCGATACCGGCCGAGAAGGAAATGGATCCTATTTCGATTTCTCCGGCCATGACGGAGACGCAGGTCTTGCCGTCGCCGCCGGACGTGACGTAATTGATGGGCGTTTTGACTCCCGCCGCCCCGGCAAAGGCCTCGACGAAAGCGTGGATACCCGCCCCCAGAGAGGAGACTCCGACGTTGGCCTTACCTTCCTGCAGGGCTTTGATCGCGTCTTCCACCGTATTGATTCCCGATTTTTCGGGATTCACAACCAGAGCCGCCGGACCCTGAATGTGATGGAAGCCCCACCAGTTCCAGGGAACGCCCTGCTTCGAGGTATCGGTGATGAGGAAGCCGCCGAAGCAGCCGGATCCCGTGGCAAAAAGGCTGTAGCCATCGTGAGCCTTGCCCTGAACTTCCTCCGCGGCGAGGGCGCTGGCCGCCCCCGGCATGTTGACGACGTTGACGGTTTCACCCAGGCGCTTTTCCATCAGCGCGATCAGGGGACGAACCGCCGTATCCGTCCCGCCGCCGGCTCCGAACCCGACGTAGACCGTGGGAGTCCCCTTCTCCCATACCTTGTCCGCCGCAAACGCGGACCCCGACGCCACGAAGACGAGAAGCAGCACTGCCACCCAAAAACCGTACTTCTTCATTTATTCCGCCTCCTTTTAGGTTTTGGGGGGATGGGGATAAAGATCTCCCGTTCCCCCCTGACTCACTTTTTGAGAGAAATGTTATTCAGCTTTTCGTAGAACAGCCCCAGAGAACCGTGATCCAGCGTTTCATGCCCGTCGGCCGCCAGGTTTTGCATCATCTCCATGACCTGAGCCACCAGAGGCATGGAAAGGTGCAGGCCCCGGCTCGTCTCCTGAACATTTCCCAAGTCTTTAATATGAAGGTTGATGCGGAAGCCCGGATTGTAGCGGCCCTCGAACATGCGGGGAGCCTTGTCCTCAAGGCACTGGCTGCCCGCAAGCCCTCCGCGGATGGCGTTGAACACCTTTTCGGGGTCGACGCCGGCTTTTTTGGCCAGGCTCATGCCCTCCGCCACCGCCGCGATGTTGATTCCGACAATGGTCTGATTGACCAGCTTCGTGATCTGCCCCGCGCCGCTGCCCCCGACGTAGTTGCTCTTTCCCATGACGTCCAGAACGTCCTTCACCTTCTGAAAGATCTCTTCCTTTCCCCCCACCATAATGGCGAGGGTGCCCTTTTCCGCCTTTTCCTGCCCGCCGCTGACCGGAGCGTCCAGCATGTCGGCGCCCTTTTCCTCCAGAAGGGCGCAGAGCTCGCGGCTCACCAGAGGCGCGATGGAGCTCATGTCCACCAGAATATGCCCCCTGCGAAGGGAGGACAGCACTCCGTTTGCACCGCAGACGACCTCCCGCACCTGGGGAGAGTTCGGCAGCATGGTGACAATGACGTCGGAAGCGGCGGCCACCTCGGCGGGAGACCCCGCGCCTGTCGCGCCTGCCGCGACCACCTCGTCCAGCGCGGTTTTCACCACGTCAAACACCACCAGAGACTTTCCGGCCTTCAGAAGGTTTTTCGCCATGGGCTTCCCCATGATCCCCAGTCCGATAAATCCAATTTTGCTCATCGCCAAAACTCCTTTTCTGTTCTGTATGCGTATGTGTTCTGTATGTGTGTATATCGTTTAAGGTTACTTTCCCCGGGACAGAATTTCCCTGGCGGCCTTCGCGATGGCCAGAGGCGTCAGCCCGTAGTGTTCCAGAAGCATTTCGTAATCCTGAGCGGACTGGCCGTAACGATCGGCGATGCCCACGCGCTTCATGGGAAGCGGATTTTCGGCGAGAGTTTCGGACAGGGCCGCCCCAAGGCCGCCTATGACGCTGTGTTCCTCCGCCGTGACGAGGGCCCGCACTCCGGCGAGGGCCTTTTTCACAGCTTCCGCGTCCAGCGGCTTTATGGTGCTGAAGTTCACGACCCTGGCGCTGATTCCATCCGCATTCAACGATTCGCGCGCCTTCATGGCCAGATCGGTCATGAGCCCCGTGGCACAGAGCGCCACATCTCCGCCTTCGGCCAGCACGAGGGGTTTGCCCGTCTCGAAGGGCGTGGAGTCCTCCGTCAGAACGGGCACGTCGTTGCGGTTCAGACGAATGTAAACCGGACCTTCGATGGCGAGGGCCGCTCGAACGACCTTCGGCACCTCGACGGCGTCCACCGGAGAAAAGACGGTCATGTTGGGCAGCACCCGCATAAGCGCCATATCTTCAAAGGACTGGTGGGTCGCGCCGTCCGGAAAATCGGACAGTCCGGCGCTGGAACCGACAATCTTCACGTTGAGATTGGGCAGGCAAACGCCCTGACGGATCTGGTCAAAGGGTCGTCCGGCCACGAAAACCGCGAAGGAATGGACAAAGGGAATTTTGCCGCACAGAGCGAGGCCCGCCGCGGCGCAGATCATGTTGGCTTCGCCTATGCCCATTTCAAAGTACTGCCCCCGCAGATTCTTCTCGATCTGGACCGACTGGGTGGAATTGCAGAGGTCGGCATCGAGAGCCACGATACGGCGGTCTTTTCCGGCAAGCTCCAAAAGCGCGGCGCCATAGGCCATACGAGGATTTTTTTCCATAACCGTTCCTCCTTTTTCACTTCGCCGACATCGCCGAGGCCATGACGGAAGCGATGGCTTTCTCGCGCTCTTCGACGTTCAGGAGATTGTTGTGGTACGCGTGGGTGTTCTCCGCGAAATCAACGCCTTTTCCCTTCACCGTTCGGGCCACAATAGCCGTGGGAAGTCCCCGAACCGCAGCGGCCCTGTCCAGCGTATCCACGATCTCCGCCATGTCATGCCCGTCGATTTCGAAGGTTTTCCAGCCGAAGGCCGCAAAACGACCGGGAATGTTGCCTATCGCGTAGCGGTCGCGGGTTTTTCCCATGGCCTGGATGCCGTTCATGTCCACGATGGCCGTCAGGTTGTCCAGCCCGTAATGAGACGCCGCCATCGCGGCCTCCCAGATCTGTCCTTCCGCCAGCTCGCCGTCTCCGACGATTACGTAAACATGATAGTCGAGCCCGTCGGCTTTTCCGGCGAGGGCCATCCCCACTCCCACGGACAGACCCTGCCCCAGCGAACCGGTGTTTGCCTCGATGCCGGGGGTTGTTCTCTCGGGATGCCCCTGAAGAATGCTGCCCAGCGTCTTGGTGGTTCCAAGGATCTTTTTGTCGAAATATCCCGTCTCCGCCAGCGCGGCGTACTGCGCGAGAACGGAGTGCCCCTTGCTCATGATGAACCGGTCGCGGTTGGGATCGTCCTGCTTCTGCGCGCTGTGGCGCATTTTGTAAAAGTACAGCGCCGCCACGATGTCCGCGCAGGACATGGATCCCCCCAGATGACCGCGATTACCAACGCCGAGAGCGTCGATGATCCCCAGGCGCACACTCCGCGCCTTTTCGCTCAGCGAAGTTACCAATTCCCTGTCCACACCCTCACCTCCAGTGATATCATCACAAAAAACGATTTTGTTTATGCTTTTTCCGCCAACATCTGAAAAACGTAATTCCGGGTGTCTTCGATGTGTTCCTGCATCACCAGCGCCACTCGTTCCGAATCACGCTTTTTGAAAGCTCGAATCAGCTGTCTGTGGTATTTCAGCGCTCTGTTGCGCCGCCACTCATAAGACCCCGACAGGCTTTGCTGTTTCCTGAAAATATCGAGGATCATCTCGAAGGTGTGGATGTACAGGTCGTTGCGCGTGGACGCCGCTATAGCCGAGTGAAAACGAATATCCGCCATCTCGAACTCATCGGACTCCTCCGCCGCGGATTTTTCCTGAATCGCGATAAAGTCGGAAAGCAGGTCGATTTCGCCGTCGGTGATTTTTTTTGAAGCCAGATACGCGCAAAACGGCTCCACCCCTCTTCTGAAATCCAACAGTTGCAGCATATCTTCCATATTGGTGAGGTCGAGTCGTGGAATGGGGTTTTGGGAGTCGATGTTTTCCGAGACGAAAGTTCCCAGCCCCGGTACCGTATAGATGAGGTTCCCCGCCTTCAGGTGGTTGAGAGCTTCCCGGATCGTAGAACGACTGACGTTGAAGGCCTTCATCAGTTCAGCTTCCGTGTAAATTTGTTCCCCCGGCTTCCAGAATCCGCAGAGAATTTTTTCACGGATACTTTCACAGACGATGACGTTGCGATTTTTTCTTTCCAGCGGATCGAATACGGCACGTTCCATCTGTTTTTTCCTTAATCGTTATTTTTTATCGAAATATTCCTAATACATTCACCCTCTGATGTCTGACAACCTACACCAGATAATCCGATTTGTCAATGTATAAAAAATTCCCATAAAAAAAAGCTCCCGTGAACAGGGAGCATGT
>JAISUO010000094.1 GCA_031272035.1 Synergistaceae bacterium | reverse complement strand
CGGCGGCTCCGGCGGAGGAACGAGCGGCGGCGCCAGCAACGCCTCCCTGCTCTACCTGGCCGGCCAGAAGATCACGACGACGGGCGGGGCCGGGACCATCCAGGACCCGAAGCTGGCGGCTATCACCGTGGCGAACTCCGTCGCGACCATCACGGAGGCGGACATCGTCAGCGCGGCGGGGAGCACGGGGATCCTCTACTCCGACACCCACGGCAGCAACCAGCACCAGCCCATAGCGCTGCCGGAAGGGGGCGTGGCCTACGCCTGCATCGAGGTAGACGCGGCGGACGGCGTCACGAAGATGTACTATAAAGTGACGGTGACCCGGCCCAACGCCTTGAGCGGCGTCACCAACCCCACGCCCACGCCGACTACGTCCTCGGGGAGCGGAGCGGGCTCCACGGACATCACCTCGGGCGGCGTGAACGTCGCCACAGGGGACGGCGGAAACGTCAACTGCAACATTGAGCGTCAACCGGACGGCACGTGGATTCTGGTGCTGCCCAACGGGACGGATTTGTCGAACCTGGTTCTGAACTTCACCCTGCCGGACGCGGGGACGCAGATCAGCCCGCTCAATGGGAGCGCCCAGGACTTCTCCAACGGCCGGGTCGTGTATTACACGGTGATCTCGACGGACGGGACGCAGACGACGACGTATCCCATCTGCGTGACAACCCGGACCCTCATCTTTGTGCGCGGCGGCCTGGTGGAAACGGAGGGGTGGAGTCTGCAAGCGGCGAAGTACGACGACGGGAGCTACTCCTTCAAAATTCTGGCCCCTCTGGACCCCGACGAGTATTCCGTGACGGCCTCGCACCTGCCCTCGCGCGTGTACGTGTCGCTGGGCAAGGCGTACTCGCACGTGACGCTGGGGATTCTGGACGCGGACGGTCGGGCTCTGACGCCGTTCAGAGAAGGCATCCCCGTCACGGCGGACGTGACGCGGAATAAAGCGAGCGCGGATCTGCGGGCGACGGGGAGCGAGCCGGCGACGCTTGAGATTGAGGGAGTGGCGCGGAGCCTGTCGGACCTGGAGGGTTTGTTTGTGGAGGAGGTGGACTGGCGGTTCGCGGACGAGCCAGACGAGTCTCACCGTCAGACGATCCTTCCGCCGCTGACCTACCACGACATCGTGAGCAAGGGCAGAGTGACGAGCCCCGCAGGCGTCGAAAGGAGCGGGAAAGGCGGAGGTGGATGCGCGGCTGCGGGGCTTTTCTCCGGCGCGTGGCTGCTTTTGATTCCGATGCTGGGGAAAAAGAAGAGGAAATAACGAAATAACGAAATAGCGCAGGGGCGGATCTGTGTGTCCGCCCCTGCTTCATATCACAAAGCAGGTGATTTGCGTTATAATGCCCCTGACAGAGCAAACCTGGTGAAGCACTGAGGCAATAGAAATTGAACGGAGAGACGAGGAACTGATGGACAGTGAACTGAAGAAAGCAAAAGATGGACTCAACCGCCTGAATGACAGGCTGTTTAAATATATTTTTGCTTCTGAGCAGCATAAGGAAAATCTGATACGTTTTTTAAATGACGTGCTGAATGACCCCGCGAGAATCATCGTGGATATTGAATATCTTGACAGAGAACTCGACCCGCCGTTTTTCAACGGGAAACTGGTGCATTTTGACGTAAGGGCAAAATCGGTCGACGGACGTATTTTTCATGTCGAAGTCCAAATAGCGGAGGAAAATGACATCATCGAACGCTGTCTTTTCTACACGTGCAACAACTATATCTCACAGCTTGCAATCAGTCAGTCATACGAAAAATTAAACGAAGTGGTGTTTGTTGGAGTTCTGAACTTCAATATGTTTCCCGATAAGCCGGATTCATTCCACTCCGTGCACAAACTGTTGGACACAGATAACCACAGGTGTTATTGCAGGGGAATTGAAATGCACTTCCTTGAACTGCCGAAACTGAAGAAGCAGGGAAAAGACAGGAAGCCGGAAAAACTGACCGGTTTGGAGAGAATGCTGACGTATATCGGAACGAAGGGAGTGACGGAATCATTGAGCCGAATAGCCGCGTATGACTCGGATATTGACCGAATTTTGCATTTGGAAGAAATGTTTATGAATGAACGGGAGCAATGGGTGGGATATTTAATGCGCGAAAGGGCGCAGACAGACTGGGAACATTACCTGAAGACAAGCCTGGAGAAAGCCACCGCTGAAGGTATGGCTCAGGGTATGGCTGAAGGAAAAGCCAAAGGTAAAGCTGAGGGTATAGCTGAAGGGGAAGCCAAAAGTAAAGCTGAAGCTGCGATAAAGATGCTGCGCCTTGGCATGGACAAAAACACCATATCGCAGGTGACAGAGTTATCGCCGGCGGAAATACAAAAACTGGCAAAAACTGAGAACCCGGTGAAAAGGAACACGGGAAGAAAACGGGCATAAGAAAGCACACCGAACATAAACGCACAGACACAGGCAGACGGCCTGAAGAGAACCGTCTGCCTTCAATTTTAGAGATTTTTTTAGAGATTTTTTAAAGGGATATTGAAAATCCGGCTTTCGAAGATTTCGGTTTACAGAATCAGCGAAAGCGCCCAGACCGCTCCAGCGCCCACCAGCCCCTCGATCAGGGTCGCCACCGTCTGAGCCCGATAGGCCGTGCTGACCTTCATACCGGAGAACTGCGTCACAACCCAGAAATAGGAGTCGTTGGCATGAGAAACCACCATCGATCCGCTTCCAATGGCCAGAGTGGCCAGAACGGCCCCCATGGGAGTCCCCAGTCCCAGAGATTCCAAAAGCGGGTAGACGATGGTCGACGTGGTGATCAGGGCCACGGTGGAGGAACCCTGCGCCGTCTTCAGCGCCGCGCTGATGATGAAGGGCAGGAATATCCCCAGCTGATACTGAGCCAGCGTCGAGCCAATGTAGTCGCCCACCTTCGTGGCGGCGATAATCGCGCCAAGGCTGCCGCCCGCCGCCGTGATCATGATGATCGTCGCGCCGTCCTTTATTCCCTCTCCGATCCAGCCGCTGGTGACCTCTTCCGTGATTTTGGGGACGAGGAAAAGACAGAGGATCAGGCCCACGAAAAGCGCGATGACCGGGTTTCCGAAGAAACTCGACAGGTTGTGCAGGGTGCTCCCCTTACCCACCTTTTCCAGCACCGAGGGATAATTGACCAGAGAGCTGAGGCCGATGAGGATCAGCGGAACGATGATCGGCGAGAAAGCCTTTCCCGCCGAGGGAAGCTGCTTGTGCTGCGCGATCAGTTCCTCGAAGCTGGGGCCCGTATTTGCCTCCTCCATGACCTCCATTTTGCTTCCGGCCGTCATGGCGTAGAAGTAACCGGCCAGCGCCGCGGGAATGGACACCACGATTCCCCAGAGGATGACCAGCCCCAGATCCGCGTGGAGGTTCCCAGCCGCCGCAATGGGTCCAGGCGTCGGCGGCACGAGGGTGTGAGTGGCGTAAAGGCCCGTGGACAGGGCGATGGCCATGGTGGCCATTTTAACGCCGCTGCGCTTGGAGAGAGATTTGTTCAGCGAGGAAAGGATGACGAATCCTGAGTCGCAGAACACGGGAATGGACACAATCCAGCCGATGATGCTCATGGCCAGAGCCGGGCGTTTCGGGCCGACCTTTTTCAAAATGGAGTCCGCCATGGTCAGAGCCGCCCCGCTCCGCTCCAGCATGGCTCCGATGATCGTGCCGAACAAAATGACGATGCCAATGGACCGGCAGGTGTTGCCGAACCCCGTGGTGATCGTGTTCACCACGTCCAGCATGGGCATCCCCGCGGCCAGTCCCATGAGCAGGGCCACCGTGAAGAGGGAAACGAAGGGATGAACCCTGAACTTCGAAATCATAACGACCATGACGACAATTGCCACAATCAGAATCACTACGAGTACAGATCCCTGTGCCACCTCACATCATTCCTTTCTCTCCAGCAATAGATTCTCTCCTGACACCACGCGCTTTGCCAAAACAAAATCTGAAACAAAAAATAAAACACAAAAATGAGCGCGTCGCAACCATTCACAACGCGCTCTCTTTGTTACAGGGTTATTTTTTCAGACGTTCCAGCACAATTTTATATCCGTTGGCGCCATAATCCAAAAATTTTTTGACCCGGCTTATGGTTGCCGTGCTTGCGCCCGTTTGCTGGGCGATTTGGGGATAGGTTTTGCTTTCACTCAGGAGCCTGGCAACCTCCAGTCTCTGGGCCAGCGCCTTGACTTCTCCAATTGTGGCCACGTCCTCCAAAAATGCGTACATTTCTTCCCGTGTTTTCAGCGTCAGGAAAGACTCACATAGTTTGTCCGTCAGGGCATCCTTCCACTTTTCCGCCATTCTGAATCACCCTTTCGTTTGTCGTGCGGACCATCTTCACTATCTGCTGCCCCGTGCAGCGCAATCCGCGCATCGTCAAAAAATGCACTTTTTGTCTTCCGGCAGGCTTCGGTGAATCACCTGCTGTTTGGCCGCGGTCGCTTTCATAGTCAGAACTTTTACAATCAGACTCCTTTATTTACTAAACTATAGTAGCAGTATACACGAAGATAGTTTATGATGGCAAATATTCGAAAAGGATTTGTAAATTTTACATTTTATTTGTACGGTGGAGACCTCGAATTCAGGTGTTAATATATGTACTATGTACAAAATGTACAAAATTCGCTTGGACTCAATTGGGAAAAAAAAGTCCTTTGCGAAAGGGGATGATCTCATGAAAAAGAAAATATGGAACGTTGCGCTGGGGGAGCTTCTGGATATAGAGGGCGTCGTCGCGGAGGATGTTCTGTCGAAAACGGGCACCGTCATTTTGCCCTCCGGCGTCAGCCTCGCCGCGCTGAAGGAAACTCGTCCGGAAATCGTTTCTCAGCTTCTGAAACATGGAGTGACCCACATAAAAGTGAAAAGCGCTCCCTCGATTACGGCGGGGGAGTTTCGGACGGCGCTGGGGTCCATTACGCCCTCTGTGGCGGAGTTGAACCCCCTGCTCACCCGGATTGCCATCCACCAGTTCGGCGTGATCTGGCGCAGTATCGACGACCGGGCGGCGCGGGAGCGGGGCGTTCGCACCATGGCGGACATCGCCGCCCGACTTCCCCGGGAGATTCGAAAAACGCCCCAGATAACCCTTTCTCTGGTGGGAGGGGAAGATCAGATGCTGGAAAAGATGTACAATCATTCCATCAATGTGGCGCTTCTGTCGGGGTACATCGCTCAGAAAATTTTTCCCGTGTGGCCGGCGTTTATTCAGGCCGTCATCGTGGGAGGGCTTTTTCACGACATCGGGAAGGCGTTTTTCTTTCCCGGCTCCTGGGAGGCGAAGGGCAAAATCCTTCCCAGCGAGGGGCGGGTTCTGAACTGTCATCCCCTGCTGGGAGAAACCCTGCTGAAAGATTCGGGCGTGACGGACCCGAATATTCTGGCCGCCGTCCGTTCTCATCACGAAAAATGGAACGGGACGGGGGTTCCCGACCGTCTGAGGGAGGAGGATATTCCCATGGCGGCTCGTATCGTCGCCGTGGCCAACGTTTTCGAAAACCTGACGAACCGCATTCTGGAGGGGGACTCCTGCCGGGGCGATCAGGCTCTGTCCCAGATGATCGAACGGGCCATCGGAGACTTCGACACCCGAATTCTGCGGGTGCTTCTCGCCGCCATCGGGCTGTATCCGCCGGGGACGGTGGTGCTGCTTTCCAACGGGAAGGTGGCTATCGTTCTGGAAACCAAAGAGCGGGATCTTTTGTGCCCCAGGGTGCTGGTTTGCCTGGACGAGTCCGGCAGGCGGGTTTCTCCCTTCGGGATTCTGAAGATCGACAAAAAAGGCAGTGTTTACATCAAAGAGGCATGGGACGACTTCAGCAGGCGCAGACTGGAGCCCTTCGTTCCCGCCGCCGCGGGCCTTGCAGCCGTCACGGGATGAAACGAAGCCGAAATCCAACGCCAAAGTCAAAAAATCGGTTAAAATTGATTTTGTTTATAATTAAATTCTGGACTAAAATATGGAATCAGATCCAGCTTAAAATTATAATTAAGTAATCGCCCGGCGTAAAATATGTGAAAATATGAGAAACGGAAGTGAACGTTATACGACTACAAGAACGCAAAGTCTCGAGAGTGATTTTCGTTCCTGAACCGGAGGCAAGTGAGTGGAAGAGACGCTGGAACTGCACCGAGAGCGGAGCAATGAGGAGACGTCCGGCGCGTTGTCGCTGGATTCCGAGCTGGGAATCGACGATGTGGGAAGAGCCGCTGTTCTTCTGGCCCTGACCAGAAACGCGGAGAAGGAAACTGCCTGCAAGCAGTATATCGAAGAAAAAGGATGGAAAGCCGTCGCGACGGAAGTCGGAGGTCTTCTGAGCGACCTGCCGCAGAAAATCGTCAGAGCACTGGTGGGAGCCTCTCTGAACGCGGGAGTTATCGAAAAAAACTCCCGTGAAATGCACGCGCTGATCCACGCGGCCGTGGAGGCCAGCAACGGTTTCATCCCCCGCAGCCTCGTCGAGGTCAGCATTGGAGCCAAAATCGCTATCGTACGCAACGAGAACTGGATTGCCGTGGCCATTTTCGGGGACTGCGCGGTTCACATCGTCGCCCATCACGATCGCTGCGGCCTGGGCGTCATGCACCTCTGAGGTCCGGACCAGGGAAAATTTCCGCCAAAATGAGGAGAAAACATAGGAGCGCGCACGTCGGAGGCGGCATCGGAGTCGGAGGTGGAAGCGTTGCATAAGTTTCACGTGATCGACCTTTCTCCCTCCATCATGGAGAGAAGTCTTGGCGTCCTGGAGTTCAAAAAAATGCCCCGTCCGGGAGACTGGGCGGAAATTGAGACGGACGAAGGCGTTTATATGTACGAGGTCGTAGGTTTCGTGCATGAACTTGTCCCCGACGAGACCGGTTTCGTGGGAGAGGATACGCTTTACGTGGCCGGCCCCCGAGACAGCACCGCCGCCCGGTTCGAGCTGTACGAAAAGCACAAAAATCGGGGAAATTAAGAAAGTCAGGCAGGTCTGAAAAATCAGGAAAATCTGGTGGAAAATCTGGATGGAGGAAAAATATGAGTAACGACGCGCTGGTCATCGTCGATCCCCAAAACGATTTCTGCGACAAAAAAGGAAGTCTTTACGTCGATGGAGCGGAGGACGATATTCTGCGCCTGTCGAAGTACATTGAGACGACGGAGGAAACGCCGAGGGAAATTTTCGTGTCCCTGGACTCTCACGACCGAGTCGCGATTTTTCATCCTTCCTTCTGGGTGAACCCGGCGGGACGTCATCCCGAACCTTTCACGCCTATAACGCCGGCGTCCTTCGCAGGGGGGGACTGGCGGCCCGCCGCCTCGCAGAACAGGCCCTTTGCCGAACAAATGTTTTCCGTCATGAAGACCAGGGGCATTCCCTCCCTCATGCTCTGGCCGGAGCACTGCGTCGTCTCCACCTGGGGACATCAGATCGCCGATCCCCTCCAGCGCGCGCTGGAAACCTGGCGCGGGAAAACCGGCCTCGCGGCGCGCTACGTCTTCAAGGGAGAAAATCCCTTTACGGATCAGTTCTCCATCTTCGAGGGGCTGGACGATTCCTGGCCCGAAACGGCCTTCAACACGGCCCTTTTCGCCCGGCTGGAGGCTTTCGACCGGGTGACCTTCGGCGGAGAAGCCCTCAGTCACTGCGTTCGGGAGTCCATTCTGTCCTACGTGAAAAGACCCCGCAGCCGCCGGCAGGAAGTGCGCCTTCTCCAGGACTGCACCTCCCCCGTGAGCGGATTCGACGCAAAAGAGTCGCTGGACCTGCTGCGCCGCGAGGGAGTGACCTTCATCACGGCCGCATCATGATCGAATGAGAATGAAATAAGAACGATACAACGTACAACGGCCGGATTCGGCCTGACGTCAGCAGATAAAAACGACATTGAGGAGCGTTTGCGCCACGCTTTCCAGTCCTTTTTTGTCCTCCTCGTCGAAGCGGGAAGGAATGGGGCTGTCGATGTCCAGCACTCCAAGAACCTGTCCATTTTTGATCAGAGGAACGACGATTTCCGACGAGGAGGCCAGATCGCAGGCGATGTGGTTGGTACAGGTGTGGACGTCATCCACGACACGGGTTTTTCCCTCCTGCACCGTCGTCCCGCAGACGCCCTCCCCCGGAAGAATCCGCATGACGGCGGGCTTGCCCTGAAAGGGGCCCAGAATCAGCGCGCCGTTTTTCATGAGGTAGAAACCGACCCAGTTGATCTCCTCCAGATACAGGTTCAGCAGAGCGGAGACGTTGGACAGCGCGGCGGTCTCATCCCTGTTTCCCTCCAGCATGTGAACCAGAGACTCGTTCATATGAGCGTACATTTTCTCTTTGTCTTCAAATTTTCTGACATCGACTTCCATGGATATGCCCCCTTTGAGTGCAGTTCTTTCAAGCCTATTTTAACTCTTTTTCCTCTCCGGTTCACCGCCATCACACGCTTTTCTCACTCGATCCTCTTCTGTTATTTGAATTTGGGATAGTTATTTGACAATTCCTACATTATACTTACACTATGCTCTCCACAGGGCAAAATTTGTGTGGTCGAAGGAGATGTTGTAATGAGGATCAAGACCAAGCTGATCATGCTCGCCTGCGCCGTGACGGTTGTTCTGGCCGCGCTGATGGGTTTGATGTACCTGAGAACGACGAGTGTCCTGTCGGATATTCAGGACGCGGACGCGATGAAGATCGTCGCGTATCTGAACGACACTATCGACGTTTACATGACCGGCCTGGCGGACATCGTCAGCAACTCCGCTCCGTTCATCAAACAGATTCTCGCCAGCGGAACCGATGAGAACGAGGCCAGGAAGAAGCTGTCCGCGGCACTGGCGGAGACGTTCAACGCCGACAGACCTCAGGGCGTGCTGAGCGTGTACCTGGGGCTGGAAAAGGACGGCGCCCTTATTTCGGGAACCGGAGCGGCCGCGCCTGAGGGTTACGATTCCCGCAGCCGGGACTGGTACAAGGCCGCCGTCGAAGCCAAAAAAACGGTCATCACGAAGCCGTACCCGGACGCCTATACGAAACAGACCGTGATTTCCGTCGTGGCCCCCATTTATGCCGACGACGGCAGGGTTCTGGGCGTTATCGGCTCGGACATGTCGCTGGAGAACGTAGGGGCCAAAATCCGGAGCGCGACGGTGTTCGGAAAGGGACATGGAGTGCTGCTCGCTCCCGACGGCCTCGTTTTGGAATATCCCGACAAGGCCTTCATCGTGAAGGAAAATCTGGCCAAAAGAAGCTCGCTGGTGGACCAGAACCTGGCGAACCTGGGGCAGCAGATGCTCAGCCGCAAAAGCGGATTCGGGCTTTACACCCTCAACGGCGCGGAGGGGATGATGTACTACGGGTCCGGATCCTACGGCTACGTGGCGGGTCTCGCGTTTCCCCTGGCACAGTGGAATCAGATCATCCGCAGCGTCACTCTGACGCAGATGGTGATCGGGTTCATCGCCACGATCCTCCTGATCCTGTACATGGTGTTCATGATTCGCAGCATAACGACGCCCCTCAGGGCCGTTATGATAACCATGAACCGCTTCGCCAACCTCAACCTCACCCCCGACCCCGAAGCGGTCAAAATCGTCGCGAAACTGAACGAGCACACCGAACTGGGAACCATTATCGCGGGGATACGCAGAACGAGAAACGCGTTCATCGAAATCATCTCCTCCATCCGGGGCGAAATAGACCGGCTCGTCACTTCCTCCGAAATGCTTGACGGTCTGAGCCAGAGCGCGGCGACGGAGGTGGACAACTCCAAAACGGCGGCTTCCAACGTGCAGCGCCTGGCGAACGAAGCCCTGCAATCCGTGGAGGCGACGGTGAGCGGAATTCAGGAAGTGACGCAGGCCGCGACCATGACCGCCACGTCGGCCACCCAGGGCGCCGAAGCATCGAGCACGACGGCCACTCTGAGCGCGTCGGTCGCCGACATGGTGAACGGGTTCGTCGAAGATCTCCAGAACGTCGGCAGGGTCTCAGACGAAAACAGGGAGGGCATGACGGAAGTGGGAGAGTCCGTGACCGCCATCGGCGAGTTCGTCACGTCCATCAGGAACATCGCGAACCAGACGAACCTGCTGGCCCTGAACGCGGCGATCGAGGCGGCCCGGGCCGGAGACGCGGGGCGGGGATTCGCCGTGGTCGCCGACGAGGTCCGCAAACTTGCCGAGGAGTCCAACGTGGCTTCGCGCCATGTGGCCGAGATGATGGAAAAACTTCAGCAGGGCACGCAGAACGCCATCAGCTCCGTGCAGGCCTCCGCGGACACCGTCACGCAGATCATCGGAAAAGCGCGGGACACGCAGACCAGCCTGAAAAACGCGCTCACCCAGATCGACAAGGTCAACGACGCCGTGCAGACCATCGCGGCAGCCGCGGAGGAACAGGCGGCGTCCAGCAACGAAATTTCGGAGTCCACCAACAAAACCCGTGACAGCATCGGCAACGTCGCTCAGGAAATATCCGCCATCACCAGCGCCGCGCAGGAGACGCAGGGCGCGATAAAGAAGGTGGCGGACGAGGCCGAAAACCTGACGTCGATCTCCGAGGTCCTCGAAAGCATGATCGGGCGCTTCACAGTCCAGGAGGAGAAGCCCGCCGCCATTCCCGCGTCGAAGCGCTGATACACGAAACCTGATAAAAAGAGACCTGCTAAAGAGGGAGGCCGGCGGGCCTCCCTCTTCTTTTCATTTATGAGTTATTGATTCATGTGGATTTCGAGACGGCGTTACGTATTTTTGCTCAACGATATTAGCACTATCGGCCTAGTTGATTCTAAGTCAAATTTCCTGTTTCTTTTTCGGGGAAATGATAATATTTAAACACGCAATCATTATCATTTTCTACCCTCCTTTTAAGGGTCGCTGTTTTTCCAGCGGCCCTTTTTTCATATTTTTTTCATATCTTTTTTCATGTTTCTTTTTCATGTTCATCCGGTCAGCTATCCACCAGATTCAGGGACGTGGCGATACGGACCGCATCCGAGGCGTTTTCGGCCCCCAGTTTCGCGTAAATCATCTGCAGGGCGGCGTTGATCGTATTGATGGATAAATCCTGACTGGCTGCCATTTCGCTTCGTGAAAGCCCCTGGCAGAGGTCATTCAATATCATCAGTTCTCTGGAGGACAGGCGGATTTCCTTGTCGAGACCGTGGGCCTTTCGATATTCCGCTATGATGGAAGTCACCTTTTTGGCGTAGCTGGCCGACTTTTTATATATTTTTTCCAGCCAGGGCGCCGGAATTTTACAGCGTTCGTCCTTCATGGCCACCCGGGTAAGGGTGCGCATGTCGTTTCCCTGCTCGATGAAGGGCATGTTCAGGTCGTTGGGACAGGCGATGTCGTAAGCCTCTTCCAGCGCCACTCTGGCCTTTTCGGTCTCTTTGAGGTGATACAGGCTTATCGCCTCCAGAATCTTCAGTTCGATTTTCCCGAACAAAAACGCCCCCGGCCCGTAGTCCCTGTCTCTCTGCCCCTCGATGAAGGCCAGCAGAATGTGATATTTTTTTTCCCCCAGATAATATTTTGCCTTTACGAGATTTTCAAAACCGTGCATCAGGGAGTTGATGTCGCTCTCCTCGAAGTTGTTTTTTAACCAGGGCGCTATCTGATCGGTCTGGCGGATTGAGACGTAATACCAGCCCGTCACGATATCGTACAGCGTGTACCGGTTGATGTAGGCCTTTTTGTCGAGCTGGGCTTCCAGCTGCGTCCGCAGATTCCGAAGTTCGGCATAATTTCCCGCGGCCAGGCTGACCCGCAGAAGGAAGAAAAGAGCGCGATTTTCTATTTCGTACTGCTCCTTTTCCCGGGCCTTGAACAAAGTCTGCCGGGCGAATTTTTCGCAGTGCTTCATATCCGCTCTGAAAAATGCCGCTTCGGCCCGCGTCAGGTCGTCCAGCCCGTACATGTTGCCCCCCATCGTCACGGAAACGTGGGGGATCGAAGCCTCCACGGCCTCCACGAACCGCTCGATCTCACCCTTTTTCGGACTGCCGATGCGGCAGGCGTAGGTCCCGAGCCCCAAATTCCGGATGGGGCCCTGCACCACGTAACTGCTCTTCGCGTAATAGTCCCCGCTTTTTTTGAAGTACTGCCAAAATTCGTACTCATGTTTATACATGCAGCGAAAATAATACGAAAAAGCCAGATTGTTGCAAAGGCCGAAAAGAATTCGACATGTGACGGAGGTTTGAGGAAGGGCTTCATATTTTTTTATGAGCGCCTGCAGTTCGGGAATCGCCTCGTCAAACCGTCCAAGGCTGGCCAGAAGCCTTGTATAGATGAGGTAAAGCGTCGGATGCCGCTCGTAGTCCTCCGGAGAAATCCTTTTGCACACTTCCAGCAGAAACAGCGCGGTGTTGTTCGGCAGCATCATCTGCAGCGTATAGACGACCTCGATAAGTTTGTCGAAATCTTTCGCTTTTTCGCAGTAACTGATGGCATCGATTTTGTAATCGTTGTCGACGCACCACTGAATGGCCCTGAGGTAAACGTCGCGTTTTTCCTCCTCCGTCAGCATGTTCTGCTTTTGAGCCAGATAGTTCAGAAACAAATGGTGAATTCGATACACGTTCAGATAGGCGTCGTAGCGGATGAAGGTGCTGACCCTGCCCAGTTCCGCCATGAGGTCCTCATTGGGAGAAAGTTCCTTCACGAAATCCAGAGACAAATGGTCCGTCAAAGACAGAAGAACCAGAAATTTTTGCAGTTTTTTCGACATGCCGGAGAAAATTTCGCTTTCTATCAGCCTGAAAACGTTTTGTTTCATGGCAAAAAGCGCGGAATTTGCGTGATGAGGCGTTTTTTTCAAAATCAGGCCGGTCAGCTTCACGGCGAACACCCAGCCTTCGGTGCTGTCACAGATGGCGGCCAGTGTTTCCCTGGAGGCTTTCACTCCCTGAGATTGCAGATAATCCCGGATCTCCTCTCCGGAGAACCGCAGGTCGTCCTCGCTGATGTGCGTCATCAGACCCTTCGAAAACAGATCGATCATGTCGATGGGAAGCTCGTGTCTTGAGATGATGATCGTCGTCACCCCGTTCAAAAAGGGAAGGTGAATGGATCTCTCTATAAAATGTAAAACGGCGGGGTCCTCAATCAGATGAAAATCGTCGAAGACCGTCACGTACTTTGTGTTCTTCGAAAAGTTGCTCCAGGGGGCGCTCGGATATCTGTCAAACTCGCTGTCCGTCTCGGGGAAACCATTCTCCATCAGCGTCGCGGCATAGTCCGGGTTGGACAAATAAACGGCGTGGGTATAATTCTCCCAAAACCTCGACCGCACGTTGTCCTTCCTGGACAGCTGCACCCAGGTGGTGACGGAGTCGTATTTTTTCAAAAAAGAATAGACCGCCTCCGTTTTTCCATAGCCCGCCCCGGCGACGACGGAGACGACAGGATTGCGCACGGCCTTTTCCAGAAGCTCGTCGATTCGGGGACGCTCGAGGTGGTATTCATTTTCTGAAACTGCAGGCACACCGTTATGGAAAAAATGATCCTGCATTCGCTTTCCTCCCAAAAGATTCTGACAGGTTAAACCCCTCTCGCCCTCTTATTGATATTGATTATGAACGTTCATTTATATATTTCTTATTATACACCATTCCAAAAATACAAAGGATATTTTTGAAATAATAATCACATACATAAAATCTAAATTTTATATGCAATGCAACAGGACCTCACGGAAAAAGGCAGGAAAAAACAGAAAAAAATAACACCAGAGAGTGAAGGGGTTCACTCCCTGGCGTGTTTCATTATCAGGACTTTTATTTACTCCAAATTGGTATCAACTGCCCGAATAAAAGGGCGAGTATCCCGTTCCGGAGAAGGAATCCGGGTCTTCCAGCCGCCAGATTACACGAAAAAAGTTTTTTGCCTTTTCGTACTCGCGAACGAAATTCACCCTGAAGGACGAGGGATCTTCGAGAAAATAGCCCCTTTCGATGTAGGAGCCCGCAGGAAATTTCGTTTCAGCGGCGATGCGAACCCAGGGAGCCACCACCGAAACTCCGCCCACCTCCTTTTCCCCGATCTCCACGCCTCTCTTCAGTCTGGCGTTGGGACCGATAATCGTCCTGTAAATTCTGGCGTTACGCCCCACGTAGACGTTGGGCATCAGAATCGAGTCGACCACCTCCGCGCCCCGCTCCACCACCACGGAGTCGGAGAGAATCGAACTCTGCACCCGCCCCTCAATCACCTGCAGACCGGAAAGAACGCTTCGCTCCACGTTCAGTTCTTCCTCCACGAAGCGGGATGGCGCGTTCATCAGGCCTCCGATGATCTTCCCGCCGTTTTCCGCGCTCTCGAACAGGGAAGGATTCCCCAGAAGGTCCATACCGGACTCCCACAGATCTTCCGCCGTTTCCAGTTCCCTCCGGTACCCGTCAAATTTCCAGATCTGGAGTTTTTCCCCCGCCTGTCGCATGACCGGCAGGACATCGGCGCCGAAATTTCGCCAGTTTTTCACCTCTGCGCCGTCCAGGGTCAGGTATTTTTGCAGAGCATCCAGCCGAAAAACGTAAAATCCGGTGAGAACAAAACCTGTCGGAATTATTCCTTTTTTCTCCATGTCCCCGGTCTCGTACTTCCTTCGGGAAGACGCAACAACCGCCAGAGTCACTGCGGCGTCGCTGTTTTTGTGAGCTTCGATCATCTTCGCGCAGTCCATCCTGAACACCTGATCCCCAGGCAAAAGACACACATGCTCAGGAGAAAATCGCCGGATAAAAGCGAGATTCCGGCGGACCGCGTTCACAAAGCCTCCGCCGTTCTCCTCATTTTGGCCGGAGGGGAGTATGAACACGCCGCTTTCCTCCCCCGGAGAGACCCAGGGGCGCCCGTCTCCGATATGGCTGCACAGCGCCAGATCCGGAGCTCCGGAGAGGATTCCAACAACGTCCAGCCCCGCGTGACTGCAGGCGCTCAGGGCAAAATCGATGAGTCTGTGGCCGCCTCCGAAATAGATCATCGATTTCGGGAGAGAAGTCGTCAGTATCCCCGCTCCTGCCCCACGCCCGTCAACGTTAACCATCGCGATACAGTCTTTTTGCCTCATTGAAACCCACTTCCCGTTTTTGTCTCCAGGAATACATCCGTTGTTGAAAGTTATCCTAAAACAAAAACAAATCGCAAAATACACCTTGATTGAGGCAGGAAAATTGTCGACAAAATCAAGCCTCCATATTAAGCCTCCATCATATTAAGCCTCCATGCAGCGCAAAATCAGCCTTAGAACCACTTCAAATCCCTCTGAGAGACTGCTCAGATCGATGAACTCCCCCCGGGTGTGGGCGCCGCTTCCCCTGTAGCCTCCCAGAGCGACGGCCGGAATCCCCAGGGACAGGGGGAGGTTGCAGTCGGTGGACGCGGCGCGGACTTTCGGAGCCTTGCCGGTAACGGACTGAATGACCTCAAAGGCCTTTCGCTCCAGAGTTTCCTGGGCGGTCGGGTCCAGCTTTCCCGCGGAAGGGCGCTCACCGATCAGCTCCACTTCGATCTTTTCGGCCTCACCCCGACGGCGTTCCAGAATTTCGCGAAACTTCCGCTCCATAATGTCGAGACCCCGCTGAGTGACAGAGCGGTATTCGAAGAGCATTTCGGACGTCTCGGCAATGCTGTTGACCGAGGTGCCGCCGGAGATTTTTCCGACATTCAGGGTGGTGGGCCCGTCAGGAGCGGCGGGAGGCGCGATTTTGTACAAATCGACGATAATCTCTGAAAGAATCTGAATGGCGTTGCTGTTGCCGAAATCGTTCCAGGAATGCCCGCCCTGTCCGGAGACCGCCACCCGATAACGCCGAGACCCCACCGCTTTGTTCGTCAGATTTCCCAGACGCCCGTCGAAGGAAACCACCTGTCGAACGCGTCCGGCGTGGTCTTCCATCAGTTTTCGGCATCCCTTCAGATTGCCGAGCCCCTCTTCGCCGGCGTTGCCCACGAACAGCACCCCGCAGTCGGAGGGAACCTTTCGGGTCGCCACATAGCGGGCCGACAGCATGAGCATCGCCAGATTCGTGGTGTCGTCCCCCACCCCGGGACAGTAAAGACGACCCTCCCGCTCCTCCGGTTCGAAAGGGGTGAGGTCCGGAAAAACCGTGTCGGTGTGGGCCATGAAAATCGACACATCTTCGTCGGCTCTGTAATTTAAACGGTAAATCACGTTGAGCGCCCCATCCACAATCACGTCGGCCTCCTCCGAACCGCACCGGGTCAGAAACCAGTCCCGAAGAAAGGCCGCTCTGGCCCCTTCGTCGTTGGAGGGGGCGGGAATGCGGCAGAGAGTTTTGATTAAATCCAGCAGTTCCGCGGAATGTTCGGCAATATAGCCGTGAAGGTCGTCAGGAGAAAAATTCGTCATTTTAGATTCCTTTCAGCAACAGGTGCATTCGGCTTCTCCACCGGAGAGCAGGCCGTTGATGATCGCGGAAGCACAGCCCACCCCCGGATGGACCGAGAGCGCGGAAACCGGACAGTTCAGCACGCAGGCGCCGCACTCGATGCAGGCGTCCCGATCCTCGATTTTCACCTTTGCGTCCTCCGCCAGAAAGACGCTGCGGGGACATACCGTCAGACACATTCCGCAGCCCACGCAGCGTTTCGGGTCCAGAGACAGAGTTGAAACATTTTTTAAATAACGCAGCTCCGTTTGCATCACATAAATACCTCCGATATTAAAATGACCGCGCTCACCGTCACCGCAAGGGCGTAAAGGGGCAGGGCCGCTTTCAGTTCTCTGTTGACGCCGGAGGGAGAGGTGAAGGTCGTCGATCCGGTAAAATTCAGGGCAAACCAGGAGGACACGGAAGGCAGCAGAAGAAAACCCGCCGCCGCTTCCCTCCAGGAGACGCCGTCCCGAAAGACCGTGTAGGACAGGAGCGCCAGGACAAGACCCACCACAGCTCCCTTCAGGGCGAAGGAGCGGAAGGGCAGGAAGGGCAAAATCATTGGCACCAGAACGGTTCCCGCCAAAACGGAAAGGAGATACGGCGTCACGTTGCCCGGCGTAAAATCGCCCAGCCGCAAAATATTGAGCAGGAACAGAACCCCCAGGACCTTTATCGTCCCGCCCATCGCCTGCATCAGGTCCACCGGTACCACCGCCGCCCGGTCCGGCAGGTCGAAACGGACATGACGCATTTCCGGAGTGGCTTTCATCCCGCTTTTCAAAAACGCCGGAATATCGGAAGCCCGCACGGGGCCGAAAACCACCTGAAAGCCCGTTCGGGATCGAACTTCGTGTCCGGACACGCCGGAGGCCCCGAGCTGAGGGACGATAAGGGTTTCATGGGCGACCAGACGGTTCAGCCTCAGCCTGGCCACGGATCTCATGAGGTTCTGTGTGCTGAAGGTCCCCTTCCCCGCCGCGCACCAGACGTTGACCCCATCGGTGTCCAGCACGAGAATCCAGGCATCGATCCCCGCAAGGGAGCAGCGCAGGCGGTCGAAGGACAGTTTGTAATTTGCGCTGACGAAAAGAGGAGCTTTCTCATCGGGCCTTCCAATGGCGTAAAGTCCCGGCTCTGTCCTGTAGTCCATGCGTTTGATGCCCCAGCGCACCTTCCAGGCCCCCAACATGTCCCTCCAGGTGTATTCGGTCGAGATCACGGGAATTTTTCCAACGGGACTGTCGATGAACTTCCCCGTCAAAAATCGGGGCGGCGATTCCTTCTTTTTCGAACCGCAGCAGGATTCCGAAGAAGCGCGGCATTCCGTCTGCTCTTTCAACAGGGCGGCTGTTTCCTCCACGGGGCCATTCACGCCGGACGTTTCGACATTTTCCTTTACCTCAGACAACAAATCCACCTCCCGATTGCCACTGCACAGCCCGTCCACAGTATCATTCGGGTCTGCGGGTCGCTTGTATCCATTTTCTGCTGACATCTGCCGTGACTTCGAAAAGAATAGGCCGTCGCAGGAGAGCCGTCAAGGGAGAAAAAATAAAAAAGCGCCGGAAGAAATCTCCTGATACTCAAATTGGTATCTTCTCTCCATTGACATTTCCCCTGCCAACGGCCTATCCTTTTCAATGAAACATCAAGAAAGGGAAGGATCCTGCACTGACATGGAACGACTCAACGGGGATCTCTCCTTCGAAAGCCTGAGCCCGGAGGCTCGGCGGGAGTACGAGAGACGCAAAAAAGACAATACGCTGCCGAAGGAAATCGACCGGCGGCGGGACCGGTACTTTAAATTTCTCTTTGGAGAGCCGGAACACA
>JAISUO010000093.1 GCA_031272035.1 Synergistaceae bacterium | reverse complement strand
CCCCAACCGTCGCCGCAAATAAGACACGGCTGAATTTTCAACTCGGACAGGTCAATAAGCTCCCCGGATTTCCCTGCGCGCTCAATGCCCAGCAGCGCCGCCCGACCGCAGGCCGCCGTGAGGCCGTTCTTGTTGGGGCTTGCCGTAATGACAGAGTACATATTACCGTCTCCTTCATCATAATGATTGAGAAAAGTATACTCCCACCAGAGAAAATCGGCGCTTGCCCGCCGTTGTCGGTACGGGGCCGGCGGGGGCTCAGACCACCCTGGAGCTTTTACGGAAAGTCAGCTTTTGCAGGAGCTTCCACTCATCATTAAGTAATTGATTATTTTGATTACAATGAACAGCGCTGCTTTTTTGCTTGAATTGACTTATATCAGGACTTCTAGAATAATGGGTATAGAGGCTCCGCATATCTGACGAAAGGGTGATAGTATGTTCTGGCTTAACGTCGGTTTGCTGGCGGTTGTTCTTTTTGTGCTTTGGAGAATGAACGCTTCGGGCAAAAGCTTTTCCGTCCGCGTTCTTTCGGGTCTTGCGCTTGGAATCCTGGTGGGGTTGGCTCTGAAATATTTCCCCGCGGACGACGCCGGAGCGATGCAGAGCGCCATGGAGTGGTACAGCCTGGTCGGTAACGGTTATGTGGCCCTTTTGCGCATGATATCCTTTCCTCTCATTATGATCAGCATCCTGTCCGCCATCGTGAACCTGGAAACGACGAAAGCGCTGGCGAAAAAGGGCGCGGCGATCATCGTCGTTCTGATTGCGACGACCGCTATTTCCGCCGCCATTGGCATCTTCGTGGCGAAGGGTTTCGGTCTGCGTTCGGACGCGATCAAAATAGGGGATGCCGAGCAGAAACGAATGGAATACATGGAGGGCAGGGCCCAAACCAACCTTTCCCTTCCCGCGCAGCTGATGAAAGTGATCCCATCGAACCCCTTCGCGGCCATGACGGGTGCGGGAGACAACGCGACTCTTTCCGTGGTGTTCTTTTCCAGCCTGCTGGCTATCGCCGTTCTGATTTTGCGCCGTGAGGAACCTGAGCTTGCGGAGAAGTTCAAAGCGGGGACGAAGGTGTTCTACGGCGCGGTTCTGGAATTGACCTATATGATTCTGGAATTGACCCCCTACGGCGTTTGCGCCATCATGGCGAGGACTCTGGCCTCCACCAACTACGCCGCCCTCTTCACTCTGGCGAAATTTGCCGGGGCGTCTTATGTGGCGTTGGGTCTGGTTCTGGTCATGCACCTCCTGCTGCTTTTGGCATTCGGTTTCAACCCGTTCATCTTCCTGAAAAAGAGCTGGCCGACTCTTTCCTTCGCTTTCCTTTCCAGAACGAGCGCCGGCACTCTGCCGATGACGATCAAAACCCTGAACGACGGGTTCGGACTGGATAAGGGGCTGTCGGGCTTTGCGGCGTCCCTTGGAACTTCCATGGGGCAGAACGGCTGTGCCGGCATTTATCCCGCCATGCTGGTCATGATGATTGCTCCGACGCTGGGAATAGACATCTCCAACCCCGCATTTCTGGTTCAAGTGATTCTGACGGTGGCCATATCCTCGTTCGGCGTGGCTGGGGTCGGAGGCGGAGCCACATTTGCCGCCATCATGGTCCTCTCCGCGCTGGGACTTCCCGTGGGTTTGGCGGGCGTCCTCATCTCCGTCGAGCCGATTATCGATATGGGCCGCACGGCCATCAACGTCAGCGATTCAATGGTGGCTGGCCTGATTTCCGGGAAGATCTTCAGTTCGGTGGATAAAGCGGTATACGACAGTCCTTCAGTCTGAGCAAAGGGCGCAAAAAAGCTCTCAGGAGCTTTTTCATAACGATAAAAAACTGAAAGGCTGGAAAGCAAGTCCTTTCAGCCTTTCTTAGGAAAATACTATGCTTATTTGAAAAAGTTAGGACTTAAATTCAGAAATGTTTTGAGCACATACATTTATTTCTATTTCAGGAAAAAGCGCCCTTCCAGCGCCAGATACTGGTCGTAAAGCAATCGAGCGACTCTTGAGCCGTAATTGAGAGCTTCGTGGAATTTATGATAAAGTTTGTCGTGGAAGTCCCTGGTCATGATGGCCACTGCGTACCGTCCGAAAGGCGTGCCGACGATGCCGCCGTCATTCCGGCAGGATTTCAGGCTGCCGCTCTTGGACGCGACGAAAGTTTTCTGGTCCGGAGCTTCGGGAAACGAATCCTCGGTCAGGTAGTAGGGCGGCAGCCAGTTAACCAGGATGTTATTCAGCTGCTGCGCCTTGAAAATATCGAGCATACCCCGCGACGCCTCCGGGCTGATCAGTTCTTCTCTGGCCACCAGAGCGAAAAGCCGTCCATATTCTCTCGGAGTCGTGATTCCCAGGGGGGACTGTGCCTGGTCGCACAGCTTGCGCAGGAGTTTTGTCCGGCGGAAGCCCAAAGACTGTATGGTGTCGTTGATGCTGTCCAGGCCCAGATAGTCGATGATGATGTTCGTGGCCACGTTGTCGCTGACGATGATCATCAGGGTCGCGACGTTTTTGGCGGACATCTCGTCGCCGAAGTCGAAGTAGCGCATCACTCCGCTGCCTTTGAGGTAGTTTTCGCTGGTATAGGGCAGTTTCTCGCTCAGTTTTTTCGTTCCCTCATGCACTCTGCGGAACAGGTCCGCCAGAATAAACGCTTTGATGGTGCTGGCAGTCTCGAACTCCTCGTCCGCGTTGACGGCCACGACGCCGCCCCGCAAATCATCGGCGCAGACTCCCATATGCCCCGAAAATCCTTCCGTTTCCCGAAGAATCCTTTTTTCCAGACTATATTCTTTGTTCACTCGAAACCCTCTCCTATTGGGTATTGTTTTGGGTATTGTTGTTAAAACGACCGCAGGAACGCTGCCGGCGGTCGTTGAATTCGGTGCTGTGGCTGCGGTTTCAGTTCCAGCTCCATTCGTAGACGTACCAGGGATGCCCGGAGGAAAGGTGCGGAACGGCGTTCAGATCCTTTACCCAGACGTAGGGGATCTGCTTGTGCTGGATGGAGATGTAGGGGCAGTCCTCAATGACGGTATTGCAGATTTCCTTGTAATATTTAAGACGATCGGCGCTGTTTGTGGTGGCATCTCCCAGCTTGTACAGCTCGTCCACGCGCGGATTGGAATACCTGGCGTGGTTTGATGCGTTGATCGCCGAGGAAGCGTACATGGTTGCCGTGTAGGACATGTCGCCCGTAAAGGAGTTGCCCATTGTGCATACGGCGTAATTTCCCTTCGCGGCGTTGGTGGAGACGTTTTCCGATGCTCTCAGATTGATCCTGACTCCGCACTCCGCCCATGTCTGTTGGATGCACTGGGCGATTTTCTCGTGATAGCTGCCCGAAATATAGTCGAACTCAAAGCCCATGGCGGTGAAGTCAATGCCGTCGGGATAACCGGCTTCGGCCAGGAGCTTCTTCGCTTTTTCCGGACTGAACTCGAACGTCATGGCGTCCGAAAAATCAGCGCCGAAACTGTTTTCGCTGACGTTCATACGAGCGGGAACTGCCATGCCGTCGTAAGCGACCTGAATGATCGTCTCCCTGTCCACGGCGTAAGTCAAAGCCTGACGCACGAGCTTGTTGTCAAATGGTTTGAGCTCGTTGTTCAGTTCGATGTAGGCCGTGTGGAACGTCGCGCACAACTGCGCGTTGTACTTGCCGCTGTCCCTCAGGGGCGGGAAGTTGGAGACGTTGTAGACCATGAGGAAATCCAGCTCTCCCGTCTCGAAAGCGATGGAGGCGGTGGTTGAGTCGGTGATGATCTTAAACGTGATGTCCCTGATTTTCGCCGGGCCCTGACGGTATTCGTCAAAGCGAGTAAGCTTGATTTCGGAGTTGGGATCGGCTTCCACCAGCCTGTACGCTCCGGTGCCGCAGGCGATGTTGTACAGGTTCTCGTGTTCGGAGTAGAACTTTTTGTTTACGATGGGCAGCTCCGACACGTTGGAGGCGAAAGCGGCGTAAGGCCGTTTGAGATAGACGGTTACGGTATTTTCATCGACGGCCTCGGCCCGGTCGATCATGTTGGTGTAAGAACTGACGGCGGGTTTTGTGGAGGCGGTATTCAGGCTGTAGGCCACGTCCTCGGCGGTAAAAGTTTCTCCGTTGTGGAATTTCGCGCCTTTGACGAGTTTAAAAGTGTACTTCAACCCGTCCTGGGACGCCTCCCAGCCTGTGGCGAGACACGGCTGCACTTTGCCTGAGTCGTCAACGGTGGTCAGCGTCTCGTAAACCTGGTTGAAAACATACCAGGCGACGTATTGTCCGGTGCCGTATGGATCCAGCGTCGGGATGACGCCCTCCACGTAAATGTTGACGTCCTCGCGCCGGGCCGCCTCCGCGCCCTGAAAAGAAGCCGCCAGGGTCAGACAGAACAGGGCGGCGAACAAAATTCGCATAAACTTTTTCATCGGTATTCCTCCTTATTGATTAGTCTATTGGTTGAATTAATTAATACTTGTCTCCAAAAATCCCGCCGTTCCAAAATCCGAAAGCTTTATTGGTTATTTACGGTCGTTTATGCTCTTTGCGAACACCTCCCCGTTCTGCTTCAGTGTGATCTCGTCTGCGGCGACGCAGGCGACAAAATGGTCCGGGGCGATCTGACGAAATTCGGGGTCGGCTGTTGTGCAGGCCTCCCTGCAGAAATCGCAGCGCGGCGCGAAACGGCAGCCCGGCGGCGGATCCACAGGGTTGGTAATCTCTCCGCGGATAATTTGCCTGGGTTTACCGCGCAGGGACAGGTCGGGCAGGGGGATGGCCGAGAGCAGCGCCCGCGTGTAAGGGTGCCGCGGGTTTTTGAACAGTTCTCTCGACTTGCAGGTCTCGATGCACTGCCCCAGGTACATGACCGCGATGTCGTCGGAGATGTGCCTGACCACCGACAGGTTGTGGGTGATGAACATGTAAGTCAGGCCCATGTTGTCCTGCAGATCCATCAGAAGATTCAAAATTTGGGCCTGAATCGATACGTCCAAAGCCGACACGGGTTCGTCGCAGACGATGAACTCGGGGTTGAGGGCAAGAGCTCTGGCGATCCCAATCCTTTGCCGACGACCTCCGTCCAGTTCGTGAGGGTAGGAGTCGTACAGGCGGGCGGCCAGCCCTACCGTGTCCATCAGCTCCCTGATGCGATCGTAGAGTTTTTTCTTCGTGTTGAACATTTTGTTGACGATCATCGGCTGTGCGATGATGTCGGCCACCGTCATGCGCGGGTTGATGCTGGAGTAGGGGTCCTGAAAAATAATCTGCATTTTCCGGCGAAGGTCCCGCATCTGCAGCTTGCCGTACCCCGTGATGTCAATTCCCCTGAAAAAGATTTTCCCATCCGTAGGTTCCGTGAGGCGCAGGATCGTCCTTCCCAAAGTCGATTTGCCGCAACCCGATTCTCCAACTACGCCAAGGGTTTTCCCCGCCTCAATGGAAAGGGAGACGTTGTCCACGGCGTGCAGCTTCGATTTCTTTACGCTGAAGTATTTTTTGAGCCCACGGACCTCAATCACGGGGCTCTCGTTCGTTCCGTTCATCACAGGCGCTCCTCCGCGTACAGGTGGCATAAAACTTCGTGCGTTCCGTCCACCGTGACGTCCGGATGGCTCTCTCGACAGATGTCCCTGCAAAGCGGACAGCGGGTGGAGAAATAACATCCGTCGGGGAGGGCAGTCGGGTCGGGCATCAATCCACCGATAGGCGACAGGCGGTCGGCCTCCGCGTTCATATCCGGTATGGAGCCGAACAGACCCACCGTGTAGGGGTGTCGTTTGTCGGACAGGAAAACATCCTCCACCGTCCCGCTTTCAATGATTTCGCCGGCATACATGACGGCCACGCGGCTGCAGGTCTGGGCAACTATCCCCAGATCGTGGGTGATCAGCAGAATGGCGGACCTGAATTTGTTTTGCAGCTCCGACATGAGGGCCAGGACCTGAGCCTGAATCGTCACGTCCAGCGCCGTTGTGGGTTCGTCCGCAATAAGCAGCTCGGGGTTGCAGGCCAGCGCGGTGGCGATGACGACGCGCTGTTTCATTCCACCCGAAAACTGATGGGGGTAATCCCTTTTTCTCGCCGGCGATATCCCCACCAATTCCAGCATTTTGTCCACCTGGGACTGGATCTCTCCGGAAGACATATTCGTGTCGTTGTGGTATTTCAAGGCTTCGGCTATCTGATCTCCCACCCGCATGACGGGGTTGAGTGAGGACATGGGGTCCTGAAAAATCATGGAGATGCGGTCTCCCCGTATGGCCTTCCGCATCTCTTTCTCGGGAACGTTCAGCAGGTTCCGGCCGCGCAGAAGAATTTCTCCCCGGAGTATCCGGCCGGTCTTCTCGGGCAGCAGCCTCAGGATGGACAAAGCCGTGGTCGTTTTTCCCGCGCCCGTCTCGCCCACCAGCCCCACCGTTTCGCCTTCGTGAATCGACAGGTCGATGCCGTTAACAGCCCTTACCGTCTCCTGTTCCGTACGGTAAACCACCTCCAGGCCCTGGATCTCCAGAATCGCCTGTCTGCCGCCGTCCGCGCGAGTCTTTTCCATTTCGCCGTTCTCCATGTCAGCCATGTGTCAGTCTTTCAGCCTCGGATCCAGGGCGTCTCGCAGGCCGTCTCCCAGCAGGTTGAAGGACAGAGCCGTCAGGATGATGAAGATTCCCGGGGAGATGATCATATAAGGGTAGGTGCGCATGTATTCTCTGGCCTCCGAGAGCAGCGCGCCCCACTCGGGCTGGGGGGCCTGCACGCCCATACCGATGAAACTCAGGCTTGAGGCCGTCAGGATCATGCCGGAGATGCTCTGGGTGGTCTGGACGATAATGGGCCCTATGGCGTTGGGAAGAATGTCCTTCAGAATAATACGCAAATCGCCGGTGCCGCAGGCGCGGGCCGCCTCCACGTATTCCATCTCGACAACCGAAAGAATGGACGAGCGCACAAGGCGGGCGAAGCTCGGCATACTGGAAAGGGAAATAGCGATGAGGAGGTTGGTCATGCTGGAACCCAGGGCCGCCACGATGGAAAGAGCCAGGAGCGTCGTGGGGATGGCCATGAGCATGTCCATGATTCGCATGATGATCTCGTCGACTCTTTTGCCGTAAAAAGCCGCCACGGCCCCAAGGGAGCCGCCCAGCAAAAGGGCGTTGAGAGCCGCGACGATGCCGATGGTGAGCGAAATTCTGGAGCCAAAGATGACCCGGGTGAAAATATCGCGCCCGTACACGTCCGTGCCGAACAAATGGGCTGACGACGGCCCCTGGAGGCGGATGCGCGCGTTCTGTTTCACGATCAGCGACTCGTCCGCGATTACGTTGGCAAAGATGGCGCAAAAAAAGATCACGCACAAAATCACGAGTCCGGCCATGGCCCCCTGGTTCTTTTTGAAACGCCGCCAGAACTCCTTTGTTCGCGTCGAAAACTTATGAAAAGTCAGAGTCAGATCTTCAAGAAATTCCACAATTCCGCTCCTTTCAGCGGCTGTATTTCGCCTTGATGCGGGGATCGCAGAAGGCGTACAGCAGATCTACGATCAGCATGATGATCCCGAAGCAGAACGCGAGAAGAATGATGCTGGCGAGTACGGTGGGAATGTCCTTCAGTTTGATGCACTGGACGATCAGGGTGCCGAGCCCGGGCATCGAGAAAATGGTCTCCGTGACGATGGCTCCTCCCAGCAAACCGCCGAATATCCCGCCCGAAGTTGTGATGACGGGCAGAAGCGCGTTCATGAACGCGTGTCTGAGGACGACGATGCTCTGCGGCACGCCCTTTGCCTGGGCCATTCTCACGTAGTCGGACCGGATGGTTTCCAGCATGGACGACCGGGTGATGCGCAGAACCGAGCCGCCGTTGACGCAGCCCAGGGTGATGCACGGCAGGATGTAATTCCTCCAGGACGAGATGCCGCTGGAGGGAACCCAGCCCAGTTTCAGGGAGAAGATCAGCAGCAGCATCATGGCCAGCCAGAACCCCGGGATGGCCACCAAAACCATGGCCGTGATCCTCGATATATTGTCGACGGCGGAATATTGCCTGACGGCGGATATCACTCCTATGGGGATACCCAGAAGGCACGCGCACACCATGCCGCATGTCGCGATGTTGATGCTGATCGGCAGACGCTTGAAAATTTCGTCGTAGACGGGTTTCTTCGAGAGATACGACTTGCCGAAATCCAGCTTCGTCATGATGTTGTAAATATAGTGGAAAAACCTGACAAAAAACGGATCGTTGAGGCCCATCTCCCCGCGAAGCTGCTCTATGGCCTCCAGCGGAGCGGAAGGCCCCAGAATCAGAATGGCCGGATCGCCCGGCGTCAGATTTATGATTGTAAAGATGATGAAAGCGGTTCCCAACATGATGGGGATCATCGTCAACAACCGTTTGAATATGTAGCGAATCATCTTATTTCTACCCTTCTTTACGCTAACAATTATTTTTTTGCATTTTTTGTTTGTTTGGATAATATTTAAGCAAAATATTTTGCATTTTTGTATGATTAAAAAACACTATAACATGTTTTTTATTTTAATTAAAAATTCTACCACGTAAAGCGAATAAAATCATCCTGCACCGCAGACTGGTTCCCAGGCGAGCCGTGTAAAGGCGGGTATGAGGCCGATACG
>JAISUO010000092.1 GCA_031272035.1 Synergistaceae bacterium | reverse complement strand
GTATCGTCAGAAAAGTGATATCTATCTGTAAAACTGAGGACGCCGCAGCCTGAAATATGGGCTCGCCTCGCGAGCTTTACGGCTTTCTGCAAGGTCCACATCCGCATAAATCAGCGCCTCATGCTCGTCCGCCCGAACAACCAGCCCGCCTCGAAAATCCGAGACCAGAGACTGCCCGGCAAAAGTCATCGCGTCCTCCCGCCCGACACGGTTGCACATCGCGACGTAGACGCTGCTGTGCATCGCCTGCACGCGGATTTCCCACTGGAAGAGCTCCAGGGGCTCCCCTTCGGTGTTGGCCGTTGGAATCAAAACGAGATCCGCACCTGAAACAGCGCAGGTCCGGATGCTTTCCGGCAGATGGCGGTCGAAGCAGATCACGATCCCCACCCGCCCGAAAGGCGTCTCATAGACTTTGAATCCGTCGTCGGAGGGCGAATAATAGTCCTGCTCGTAAAAGAGGGGACACTGCATGATGTGAACCATTTTCGAGATGCCCAGAAGTTTCCCCTCCCCGCTGATGAACAAAGAGGCGTCGTAACAGGCGTCCCCCTCTTTGAGGTAGACGTTGGGTGACGCCATAATATGCCGTTTCCCGCAGAGCTCCATCATTTGACGGATATACCTGTGATCCGCGGTCAGGGCATACCGCTCCACATTGCGCCCCTCGTACTGCGGAAAAAAGGGGTACAGCTGTACCTCGGGGAAAAAAATAAGATCCGCGCTCCCGGCGGCCGCCTCTTCGATCATCGAAAGAGACTTCTCAAAATTCTCTTCCGGCGACGCGCTCATTTTCATCTGGGCCATCGCAATTTTCACCGCAGTCCCCTCCTTACAGAGACACAGAATATAAAAAGTGGCGATTATTTCAGGTATGTTGTTTATATTACTACAATTTTTCTGCGGGCTCCGCTTCATCAGTCCTCCAGAATCTCTCCTTCCCGGGAGAGGGTGACCACCCGCCAGGGGATCATTTTACCGGAGTTTTGCAGCGCGGTTTTCACGGCGTTTTCGATGCCGGCGCAGCAGGGAACCTCCATGCGAACCACCGTCACGGACCGGATGTTGTTTCGTTTGATAATTTCGGTGAGCTTCTCGCCGTAATCCACCTCGTCCAGTTTGGGACACCCTATTAATGTAACCCTGTTCCGCATGAATGTCTTGTGAAAATTTCCATGGGCATACGCGGCGCAGTCGGCGGACACGAGCAGATTCGTATTTTCGAAACAGGGAGCGTTTACCGCCACGAGTTTTATCTGAACCGGCCATTGACGCAACTGACTGACAGCTTCCTCCATCTCCATCGCGGCCGCCGGAGCCTGGCGAACGAAAAGCTGCGCTTTCGAACCGGGGCAGCCTCCCTGATGACAGTCACGGTTCTCCTGATGAGAGGTTTTTTCCTTTACGCCGGCAAGATGTTTTTGAACGGCTGCCTCGTCGTATTCCGCCGCTTCCCGCTCAATGAACGTGATGGCTCCTCTCGGACAGGCCGGCAGACAGTTGCCGAGCCCGTCGCAGTAATCGTCCCGCAGCAGTCTGGCCCTGCCGTCGACCATTCCGATGGCTCCCTCGTGGCAGGCGCTCGCACAAAGGCCGCAACCGTCGCACCTGTCTTCATCAATGTGAATAATTTTTCGTATCATTGTACTCTTCCTCCATAAATATTTTATTTTCACCGTCATGACCTCGACGCTTGACTCGATGACCTTATCCTATCTATACTGACTCCAAATGACAGTTGTATTTACAACAAAAAAAGGTGATGTTTTAAAATCATGGATAAATTCCTTCCTCTGCTGAAAACCTGCCCGCTGTTTGCCGGAATCGAAAACAACGACCTGCAGAAGCTGTTGCACTGCCTCGCGGCCATTGAGAGCCGCGTCGGAAAAAACAGTTTCATTTTCACCGCAGATGAAAGGGTGATCTCGGTGGGCATCGTGCTCTCCGGCGCCGTTCACGTTCTGCAGGAGGATTTCTGGGGCAACCGCGTGATCTTGACTCGAATCGAGCCGGGAGGACTTTTTGGTGAAGCCTTTGCCTTCGCTGAGGTCGAGAAACTGCCGGTCAGCGTCGTGGCCGCGGAAGAATCCGTAGTGCTTCTCATGGACTGTAAACACATCGCCGCGCCCTGCGGTTCGGCCTGCGCGTTCCATGCTCAGCTGATCAAAAACATGATGAGAATACTGGCGGGGAAAAATATCCTGCTGACGCAGAAAATAAGACACATCACCCGGCGGACCACAAGAGAAAAACTGCTGTCTTATCTCTCCGGTCAGGCTCTGCAGGCGGGTGGCAGCGCCTTTGACATTCCCTTCAGCCGACAGGAACTGGCCGATTATCTTTCTGTGGACAGAAGCGCCCTCTCCGCCGAACTGTCGAAAATGCGGAACGAAAATATCCTGCGCTGCCGACGCAGTCACTTCGAGCTGCTGTAAAAAACGGGGAACACCGTCCTGCAACCGGCGTTCCCCGTCGTATAAAATACCGTCGCCGCTATTCCGGTTTGGGCACAGGGCCGCTGTCGATGACGAGGTTCGTCTTGCGTTCGTAGGACGAGATCATATATTCCTTCGACATGGACAGACATTTCACCGGGCAGATTTCCGTGCACTGAGCGCAGAAACAGCATCGATCGTTATGGATGACAATCTTCTTTTCGCTCGGAAGATACTCCGTGGCGTTCGCCGGACAGACCTTCGTGCAGAGCCTGCAGCCGATGCACTTCTTTTTGTCGTAGCTGAGCCTGCCTCGAAAGCGTTTCCCCACCGGCACAGGCGGATTGAGCTGCGCCTCAGGGTTGTTCAGCACGTCCATCAGAGACGGAGGCATGTTCCTGGCCGGAAAAGGATTGGTCGCGACTCGCGAAAAAAACTGTTTGACAATCTGAATCAATACGCGTGTGATCAATACAATCCCTCCTCTATCTCATGAGGACGTCGACGGAAAGCAGAAGCATTCCCGCAATGGACAGTCCCGCCACGTTCAGGGTGTAGAAACGCGAAGCCTGAGCTATTTTGAGACGTCCGAAGGCCGTGCGCATGACCGTTACAAAAAGCATCTGCACAACGAAAACCTTCACCCAGAAAAACACAAAATCGAAGACCGCCACCACGAACCCGCCAATGCCGAAAAGGCTCCTCAGAGACAGGGGAACGAACAGACAGGTCACAAAAGTCGCTATCGCAAAGGAACGCA
Organism: Synergistaceae bacterium; assembly: GCA_031272035.1. Taxonomy (NCBI): domain Bacteria; kingdom Thermotogati; phylum Synergistota; class Synergistia; order Synergistales; family Synergistaceae; species Synergistaceae bacterium. The sequence goes on along the minus strand of JAISUO010000092.1, from coordinate 34,572 downwards.
GAGCGAAAGTCAGTTTGAACATGGCGAGGTTGACACCGCTGTATTCAATGATGAGACCGTCCAGGATCTCCGTCTTCGCCTCGGGAATGTCCATGGGACCCTTTCCCACCTCGCCGGGAACGACCAGTATCAGCGACAGAAAGAGGCAGAGCAGCCCGATAAAGCCCGCCTTTCCCACAAGCGACCAAATCGATATAGCGGCAAAGGTCTCCAGATTGAAGGGCTCGCCGGGCATTCCCAAACGATAAGCCGTCCAAGCCATACTGCAGACCACGATCGCCAGAGGAAATTCATAACTCATCATCAGCGTGATTTCCCGCCCCGCGCCGATGGCTGCGATGGGGTTCCCGCTGGCGAATCCTCCCATCGCCATGAGAAGACCGCTCATCGCCAAAAGATACACAATGAGCACCATATCCCCTTCCGTTCCCAAAACTGCCGGGAAAGATCCCGCCGGAAGATAAAGAAAAACCATGAGCGTGGTGACAAGGGTCAGCCAGGGCGACGCCATAAAAATCAGGCGGACAGCACGTCGGGGAACGATGTTTTCCTTGCCCAGCAGCTTCAGAATGTCATACACCGGCTGCAACAGCGGAGGCCCGTAGCGACGCTGCATTCTCGCGTGGAGGATGCGATCGAAGCCATCAAACAGGAGAGCCAGAACCACGATCAGTGCCAGCAGCGCCATACCCGCAAAAATTTTCAGAAACAGCGTAAACACAGGAATCACTTTCCCGTACCTCCTCCGCCGGCATATTTTGAACCGAGTCTGGACCGAAGCTCGAAAGTCTTTTGGCGCGAACGCTTTACCAGGTCGGCTTTCTCGACCACTTCAGAAGCTCCCCGCTCGTTCACCACCAGCATCCGCTCCATGCAGGAGATGCAGGGGTCGATGCTGTTGATGATCAGGGGCGCGTCGGCCAGTTCGTTGCCCTGAAACATGATGGGCCATGAAACCGCGTTGGCGTAGGTGGGCGCCCGAACCTTCCACCAGAACACGTTATCCTCGCCGCCTTTAAGACTGACGATATGAGTATCGTCGCCCCGAGGCGCTTCGATGATCCCCCACCCCACGCCGTCGGCTTTTTTAAGGGATGCCAGGACTTTATTGAGATTGGATTCGGCAACGAAAGGCCCTTCGGGAAGTCCGTCGAGAATGTTCTCGATAATCTCCAGGGACTGATAGACCTCCATGACCCGGACGGCAAACCGGTCGAGCACGTCGCCGTGGGCCGAGCCAAAATAATCCTGAGGCACCACGGGCTCCACGTCGAAATCCGCGTATGCCTCGTAGGGAGAGCTTTTGCGCAGATCGACTCTCAGCCCGCTGGCCCGGGCCGTGGGGCCCACGGCGCTGTAACGGACCGCGTTATCCCGCGTCAGAACACCCACGTTTCTCATGCGCGCCTGAGCTACGGGATCCTCCATGACGATCTCTCTGAAAGGATCGAACTCCCGTCGGTAGTAACGCAGCATTTCGCGCAGGGCCTTATCCAGTTCGGAGGTGAGATCCCAGCGCACCCCGCCGAAGGTGGCCACGCCGTAGTTGACGCGGTTCCCCGAAAGCAGCTCCAGCATGTCCATGACGCGTTCCCGCAGCTGCATACCGAGGTGGAAGGCGGAATCGAAACCGATGGTGTAACAGGCGACTCCAGCCCACAAAATATGGGAATGTATGCGCTCCAGCTCCAGCACCAGGCTGCGAATATACTGGCCGCGGATGGGGACTTCCATTTTCGCCAGGTCCTCTATCGCACGAATGAAACACAGGACGTGACTGAAGGAGCAGATTCCGCAGATTCGTTCCGAAAGATAGATGACCTGAATGGGATTACGCTCCCGGGCCATGAATTCGATGCCGCGGTGAATCGCCCCTGGCCGCACCCGCGCACCGACGATCCTTTCGCCCTCCAGTTCAAGCCACGCGGTCACCGGTTCCTTGAGACCCACATGCACCGGCCCGACCGGTATTGTATAGGTTGTCGACATTTGAGATTCCTCCTGCAGGTTCGAAAATCGCAGGTCAGCTCAACTCCCGAACCACTTCGGGAGTCGGGCCGACGCCGTCGCGGCGCCAGGGCTTGATTTTCTCGTTCCAGTCCTCCGGTAAAAAGACCATTGCGTTGGTCGGAAGTCCGATGAACTCGACGCCAAACATTTCCCTTATTTCCCGCTCGCTGTATTCCGACCCGGGAAGCAGGTCGAACAGAGAGGGAACGTAAAGGTCGCTCTTCGGTACCCGTATGGACAAAGTCACACCGATGCGCCCGCAGCGGGAACGCTGAAAAAGAGACAGGTGATAATAAAGAACGATGGAGTCCTCCTGAGAGTCTCCCTCTCCCGTCACACCCACATCGTCGCCGGAAATCACGTGAAAATTCACGAAATCGTACTCGAAAAGCGTTTCCACAAAAGAACGGAACACGTTCCGGGAAATTTCAATCCACAGGTCGCGGCTCTGAACTTCACCAAGACTGCCTCCCCGATGCTCGTGAACCTCCAGTTTGAGAATCTCGGGATCGAATTTCACCCGCAGCGCATCGATCAAAACCTGAAAATCCATGGTTCCCTTTTTGAACGCGGAGGTCACAGTGCCACCTCCCCGGCAACCGGCTCGCCGACGGTTTCGACAACGTTGCTTACAGGTTCTTTCTTACGCAGGCTTTCCAGTTTCAGCACGGCTTTGGTCACGCCCTCGATGATGGCTTCCGGACGCGGGGCGCATCCGTGGACGTAAACATCCACCGGAATGATGTTATCCACCGGCCCCACCAGGTTGTAGGATTTATAGAAAACATCGCCGGAACAGCCGCAGTTGCCCACTACGATCACCACTTTGGGGTCCGGCATCTGACTGTAGATACGCTTCACCTTCTCCCGCATGAATCGCGTCACGGGGCCGGTGACGATCATAACATCCGCGTGGCGCGGCGTCCCCACCAGTTTCATACCGAATCGCTCGATGTCGTAACGAGGACCCAGCGTGGCCACGACTTCAATATCGCAGCCGTTGCAGGAACCGGAGTTGCACGTCGTAACCCACAAAGAACGCGGCAGCACTTCGAGAATATCCAACGGTTTCATTTTCATTCGCCTCCTCTGCACCGGCGCTTAAAACAGAATAAGAATCCCGACCAGCGCCGTCGTCACAACAAAATACCCCGCATAATCGGAGGCGTTTCCGCTGTGAAAGGAATTCAAAAAACGATACAGCGGCTCCATGGCAACTCGAAAACCCCAGTACGACGACGACGCGGGCACCGATATGTCGGCTCCGTCCTCGGGAACGTCGTTACCGGACCAGTAAATTTCGTCCTGATCGGTATTTCTTTTGTAGTCCATCCTTCCCATCGAACGAACCCACAGGACGAAAAAGGAAATTAAAACGAAGAAGAAAAGCCAGATGAAGACGTTCCAGTATCCCCACCCGGAGTTGATCTGCCCCCACATTTTACATTCCTCCCATAACGGCGCGAATATACCCCTGCTGATTCAAAAGGGCGTGAGCCGCATTCGTGAAAATATTGTCCATGAACCAGCCCGGGAACAAAGAGAGCAGCAGAGTCATCACCGTCAAAATCATCATTCCCGCCACCATTCCGGAGGGAACTTCACGCACCGCCAGGAATTTCGTCTTTGCCGGACCCAGAAACGCGGCCTGAAAAACCTTGACAAAGGAGGCCAGAGTCAGAACAGAGGTAATCATGGCGACAGCCGGCAGAAAGGGATGCACTCTGAAACTCGATTCGTAAATCAGCCACTTGGAGACGAACCCATTGAAAGGCGGCAGTCCGGAAATGGCCGCGGCAGCCACGACGAACATTCCCGCCGTCCAGGGCATGTTGCGGGCCAGCCCTCCCATTTTGTCCAGGTCGCGGGTGCCCGTCGCGTAATAGAGCGCCCCCGCGCACAGAAAAAGCAGCGCCTTGTAGATGGAGTAGTTCATGGCGTGGAAAAGCCCGCCTTCCACGGCGGTCAGACCGTCTCCGCCGTTTATCGCCAGAAGCCCCACTCCCATGGCCAGCAGCATATAACCCACCTGGGAAATCGAATGGTATCCCATGAGGCGCTTGATTTCGTGCTGGACAACCGCCATCATCACGCCGAAGAACATGGACATGCAGCCAAAAGTGATCAAAATCCACCCCACCGTGCCACTGCGCGCAACTCCGGGGAAAATGGAGTAACAAACACGAATCAGCCCATAAAAAGAGGCCTGGCTCACCGTCACCAGAAGACAGGTCACTCCCGCGGGAGCTTCGGCGTAGGCATCGGGCATCCAGGCGTGCATGGGAAACGCGCCGCACTTGAAGGCCAGAACAGCGATAATCAGGGCCAGAGCAATCCTCTCCAGCACACCGGGACGCAGCTTTGAGGCCAGAGCCGCCATATTCAGCGCGTCATACTTCCCGTAAAGCGTACCGATGGCAATCAGAAGCAGCAGCGCCGCTATCTGAGAAATCAGCATATATTTGTAACTGGCCTCGATGGCCTCCGGCTTGTCCCTCCAAAAAGCCACCAGCCCGAAAGAGGCGATGGAAGATATTTCCACAAAAACGAAAAAGTTGAACAGGTCCCCCGTGGCGCACATGCCCAAAGCCCCGGCCATCATCAGGAAATACAGCGACAGGAAACGCTTCCACCCGGAAAAGCGCTCCATGTAGTGGATCGAGAAAAGGGATCCGGCAAAGGCCGCCAGGCAAACGCAGAGGATCATCATCGCGCCCGCCGCGTCGATCTGAAAGAGGATACGCACGGGATAGGTCATACCGGAGGGAAGAGTCAGCGCGAAATGCTCTCCGCCCATGACGTAGATCAGCGTGTTTCCGGCAAATGCGGCGGTTCCGACAGAAATGCCGATGATTAAAGTCAGCAGCGTAAAGAGAAGGAAAAACACGTTGCTGACCCTTCGGCCGAAACATGTCGCCAGCGGAGTCGCAAACGCCCCCAACAGGGGAACCATCACGAGAAAAGCCGGCAGATGCTCAGAGAATCTCATCCCCGTAACCTCCTGATTTCATCGATGTTCAGCGTTCCATAATGCTTGTGAATCAGGATGATCAGAGAGAGCATCAGCGCCGTGGTGGCAAGAGCGATAACGATCGCCGTCAGCGTCAGACACTGGGGAGTGGGCAAAACCATGCTTTCCTCCGCGCCTTTCAAATAATAAATGGGAATGTTCCCTCCATCCCGATATCCCAGCAAAACGAGAAACAAATTGGCGGAAGAACCGAGAATCGCCACGGCGATACAGATTTTGATCAGGTTTTTCTGAGTCAGAATCGCGTACAGAGCCATCAGCACCAGCAGGGCAACCACCACGTAGGACGCGTTGCCCAGGCAATCCAGCGTTTTATCGATCGAATCGGTCATGACCGCGTTCTCCTCCCATTCCGGCGCCCGTCTCGACCATCCGGATACTGCCGTACATGTAGACGATCACCAGCGACAGCGCTCCGATGACCTCAAGGCCGACGGACACGTTCATCAGTGCGATGGTCCCGCTCCAGGGGATCCAGTTGGAGAGAGCCTTCCCTCCCTGAGGAATGGCCAGGGAATTGAAGAAGAAAGAATGGGGAAAGCCCATACAGCCAAAGATAAAAAAGGCCATCAGCCCTATAAATTCGAAGAGACCGTATATTCCCTCCCGAACCCAGGCGTAAAATTTCTTTCCGCCCCGGGCCACCAGGACGAGGCTTAAAAACGTGGCGGTGATGGCTCCTCCCTGGAAACCGCCTCCCGGCGTATTATGGCCGTTATTGATGACGTAGACGCCGAAAACGATCATGAACCAGGCGAAAATGTCGCACACCGACGTCACGATTACGGACAGAGGTTTCATTCCCGTTTCCCCCCCTCCCGGAAGAGCGCTCCGATAGAACAGAGCGCGGTGAAAAGCACTCCCGCCTCTCCCAGCGTGTCGAAGCCTCTGAAGTCGAAAACCAGCGAGGTCACCACATTTTGAGCCGATCGATCGAGAGGGGCGCGGGCGAGAAAATAGTCGTCCATCTCCGTGGCCTGAGGAACTCCGAAAACGTGCAGTTCCCCGAACATGCCGCTCAGCAAACCGGCCAGCACCACAACCGCCACAAGATATACCGCTTTTCTCATGGTTTTTCCCTCCTGTTGCGGTCCCGAACAGCGCGAAGCGTGATGACGAAAATGGTGGTCGAAAGGCCGGCTCCGATGGAGGCCTCCGCTATGGCCACGTCAGGGGCCCGCAGAATATAGAACTCAAGAGCGAGCACAAGGCTGAACACGCCCAGCGCGATGACGGAATGCAGAAGATTTCTGAACCAGAGCGCCATAAAGGCCGAAACAAGCAACGTGATGAGAACAGGCACATGCAACGACGGGTTCACTGCGCCACTCCTCCTTTTCGTTTTTTCATTTCTCTTTCCATCTCCTCCAGTGAGTCCACGATGGCCGGTTCCGGCAGAATTCCGCTGCGGTGAGCGGCTCTCGCCACAGCGTGCGCCCCGGCCGGATTCGAAAGCAGAAGGACGATTCCCGCGATCACGACGTGGATAAACAGGACCAGAAAACGATCCTCTCCCTCCACCGCCATAAAACGCACAATGGAGTACAGCAACAGGGCAAAAACGGCAAAAAGCGTCCCGAAGGTGGTGCACTTCGTCGCCCCGTGAAGACGGGTATAAACGTCAGGAAAACGATAGAGGGCCAGGGTTCCCAGACAGTTGAAAACGAGGCTGACAAGAAGAAGGAGCCCCACGCCGATGGCCAGAATCATCTACATTCCCCCTTCGAGATGCCGGGCAAAATAAAGAGTGCTCACGAAAGAAAGCGCCATATAAACGATGGCCACATCCACCATTACCACGGAATCGTACACCGCTCCCAGAAGGAGCATAATTCCGGAAACCAGCGTGTTGATCGTGTCCAGAGCGATCAGCCGGTCGGCCGTGGTGGGGCCGGCGATGAGCCGTCCGGAGACCAGAACGATCAACAGACCCATAAGCAGGGCTACACCTGAAAAAAGATACTGACTGGCGCTCATTCCACTATCCTCCTGACCCATTTGCCGAATGATCCGCATATGTCCTCCTCCGAAGGCGTGGGCGTATCCAGCCAGATCGTGTGAACGTAAAACGTTCCATCGTCGTCGATGTCCACCGTGAGAGTCCCCGGAGTCAGAGTGATCGAATTCGCCAGCATCATGCGCCCGATGTCGGTTTTGAGGCGAGGGTTGAATTTTACGATACCCGGGTTGATTTTCCCCGAGATGACCCGCTTCGCCACGTCGATATTGGCATGGCCGAGCCCCACGGCGAAAGGACCGAAAATATACTGCAGAAAATGCCACCACCTTTGCGGGCTTAGCCCTTTCGTACTCCAAAAACCGGACCGGGACGAAGTCGAAACAACAAGAGACACAGTTATTGCCAGAAAAAACGCAATAGTGATTTCCTGTATGCTCAACTCACCGGACCAGGAAAGGAGCAGATATGTGATAAACGAGACTACAAACACAAACATGCTTTTCCCTCCCGTCTGGGCCAGATGTTTAAGTTCACTCAATACTAATCCGTCCGACACTTTTTGTAAATGCGATGACCTCCGACAAACTGCGGTTAAAAAATATCTGTTAAAAAATATCCCTGTCACCAGGCAGACGGGAATACAGCTTCAGCCATTCTTCTGTACTCAAATCCTCCGCCCGTATTTTTTCTTCTATCTGAACCTCTTCGAGAACGGGACGCCAGTCCTCGATGCCCGCGAACCCTTTCAGATTGTTGACCAAAGTTTTGCGGCGCTGCCGAAACGCCCCATGGAGAAGGTCGCTCCACAGAGTATTGTGCATCAGGTGAAAATTTTCGACCAGCGTGATTTCCACCAGGGCGGACTCCACCCGCGGCATCGGACGAAAACAGGAAGCCGGCACATGCCGAACCAGCGTCACGGTTCCCATGGCCTCCAGCGTCACCCCCAGGGGATAACGGTCTTTCGTGTCCCGGGGCGCCAGAAGACGGTCCGCCGCTTCCTTCTGCACCATATAAAGATGGTAAGTCAGACCCCGGGGGGCGAACTCAAGCATCTTCCAAATCAGAGGCGTCGTGATGTTATAGGGAATGTTCGCCACGATTTTGTTGGGAAACGGGGACAAAGCGCCGTAATCGACCTTCATCGCGTCCCCCCAGATCAGGTGCAGCCGGGGCTCCTCCTCACAGAGCGGCTCCAGTTCGCTCGCAAGACGCCTGTCCAGCTCCACGGCGTAAAGACGAACACACCCTTCGGAGAGCAGTTCCCGGGTCAGCACGCCCCGTCCCGGTCCCACCTCCAGCACCACGTCTTCCCCCTCAATGGAAGCGCGCTTCACAATTTCCAAAAGGACGTTGCGGTCCGCCAGAAAATTTTGCCCCAGCCGTTTTTTGGCGCGAAAAAAACCGGCAGCTTCAGCCAACGTTCCCTCGCAGCTCCTTCGCTTCTTCTTTTTTGTCCTCCTTTTTCAGGGAAATTTTTCTGCCTTCCGTGATTTCCAGAAGGCGCTCCGGCGCTATGGGGAAAAAGGCGTGATCTGTCCCGGCGGCGGACCATACCACGGGATAGAGAAACAGGTCCTCGTCCAACAGCGCCGGCAGACGCTCCGGATAGCCCAGAGGCGGCACTCCTCCGACCCTGAAGCCAAAGTTTTCAAACACGTATTCCGCCGACGCCATTTTGACCTTTCTCACGTTCGCGCCCCGGGCGGAGGCAACCGCGTGAAGATTCACCCGATTCGCGCCGCTCATGAGAACGAGCACGGGGACTTCTTCCACCATAAACACAAGGCTTTTCAGAATTTCCTCCGGGGGAACGCCCACGGCTTTAGCGGCATCCTCGACCGTGAAAATTGTATTCTCCGTCACTTTTATCGCAATGTCCGCGCAGTCCAGGGCATCCAGAGCGGCTCGCACCCTGCGGACAGATTCATCATTTTCGTACACCGTTAAACTCCCCCCGCCACAAAGAATATTTATATGATGTCGCCGGAGCTGCGAAAGGTCTCCGGCGATTTTCAAAAAAACGGCGCTTTGCCTGTAAAGAAAAGACCTCCGAAGAAGCCTTCTCCCTTCGCTTCACTGATCCAGCAGGTCCGCCCACAGCGGAATCCAGTCTCTGGTTTGCATCAGACCGATGTCCAGATAAACGGTCAGCATTGAACGCCCGGGGTATCCCGACGAAGCGAGATCCGCCGGCAGCGGGATGAAAACCTGCATTTTGCTGCGGGGCGGATTCAGATCCGGCGCACCGGCCAGGGAAAACAAAACCCTTCCCCCCGACAGAGCGGCCGCCCGGACCATCTCCACCTCCGGCAGGGCACGGGCCCAGAGGTCCAGCTGAATTCCGTTGTTCAGACAGAAAAACACCGCCGCGTCCAGTTCCTCCTGAGAAAAATCGATGGTGGAGTCGATCACGATATTGGTCAGTGTTTCTTTTCCGGCGGCCCATACCGAAGGCAGCGCGATACGGATGTCCGTACCGTTTTCAACCACCATGTTTCCCAGAGCGGGATTGATTTCACCGACCGCCCCCGGACGATGAAAAACGAAGATCTCTCCCTTTTCCTCTCCTTTGCCCGACTTTTTCCAGATGGCGGAAGAAGAGATCAGCCTGTTGTTCCAGACGGCATGAACCACCGGAACCGCGTCCTCCAGCGCGGAGGCGAAAGGAGACATCAGAGTCGCCTCCAGAACGAAACTCTCTCTGTCCTTTTCGTGCAGCACCATCGGACGGAAAACACTCAAAAAACCCGGCGCGGCGTCCACTCCCGGGGCCGGAAGGGCCTTCCAGAGTCTGGATCCCGTAATGTCCAGACAGTACACGTCGCCCCCCGGAGAGCCGAAAAGCGTCCAGCCCCCGGCAATCCCCTTCTCCACTCCATCCGACACCTCTGCCTGCCGGTCGCGGAAGTTCACGAGAACTCTGTAAAGTGACTCGTTTTCGCTCACCACAAAAAGCTCTCCCAGGGGAGACCAGACAACATCCCTGGGGCGAGGAATATCCAGGGAGAAAAAGTCTCCCCTCTCGGCGACGTTGACGAAAAAGATTCTCTCGTTGCCACGATCCGCCACGGCCAGCCAGGAACCGTAGGCCGACAGGGCCACCGGCTCGAAAAGCATGACCTGTTCCGGCGGCGCCCAGGAGCCGGAATCCTCCAGGGTCACGGGAGAATAAAACCCCACTTCACGCCGGACGGGATCCGCCGCGGCAAAGAGCCGCCCCGACAGCAGAGTCGCGTCCGTGACCGTACGGTCGACGTTTCCCACGACGTCCGGAGACAGAGGACCCGAGGACGAATCGGTGAAGGAATGAACATCTCCCCTGTCGGAAACGATACGGAAAGACCCGTCTCCCATGGGAAGCACCGCAACGGGACTTTGCACGGAGATTCGCCTTATCCGCTCCCGTTCGTCGCCGTCGGAAATTTTGACGAAGTATACCCGATCCCCCAGGGTATCCGACAGGAACAGAGAGTCGCCGAAGGAGTCCGCCTTGCCGAGACCGGCGACGCTGAAGGGCCGGAAAGACCCCAGCTTCATTTCGTTTTGCAGGTCCAGGGGAACCACGCGCCACCTCACAGGCAGCGGCGTCATGCCGATCAGGGCCCGGCTGTCGCGTTCCAGCCCGATGACGTGAGACAGGATTCTCGGCATGGCGGCATCTCTGGGACGCACCTCCAGATAATAGGACAGGCTTTTCCGGCCCTCCGAAAGTTCGCCGATCCTGTCCATGATCAGCCCTCTCAGCAAATAGTAATCGACCATATAGGTGTTGACCTTCAGGGCACGATCAAGGTAATCCAGAGCGCTCCAGTAATCTCTGTTCAGAAAACAGGCGTAAGCCCGCATGAACTGGCGCTCGGACTCGTCCAGCCGAATACGGGGAACCTCCGCGGAGAAGGCCCGCCCTCCCCCGCAGATCAGCAAAACAAGAATCAAAAGCCGCACGAAAAAACTCATTCTCGCTTTCATATCCGCTCCAAATACATATGAGAAATTTATAAAATCTGAATCATAAAATTACATAAGTTACAGGATAACATTTACGAGAGCGCAAAGGCCCGATACCCGAAAACGATGGCGGCGGCAAACAAAAAACCCACCAGAGTACGCAGATACATCACCCACATGGCGCCGCCGGGAAGCTCTCCTTTCTGAATTCGCACCACCAGCCTCGAAACCAGAAGCGTCAGGCCGAAAGAACCGAGCGCCATCAAAGCATAAATGTTGCCCTGCGGCAGAGAACCGCCGATCGCTTTAAACACATCTGACACGATGATACCCCCCTCCCGACAATTATAACAAGGCGTCGTTTCTCTCCGGTATCCGCCGTTTCGACAGGGATATCCGCCTTTTCAATCTGTTCTGCAGTTGTATTTTAATTCAAGACTTGCGCTGAAGATACCTGCAAGGCGATAATAATTGTTATCGAAAACTTTATTCTGCGTGCGGCGGACCGGAAACGGTTCGCGCTCAACGGGCATTCGATGTGAAACTGAACGATGTGAAACCAAATAAGGAGGGACTTTTGAACAATGACTCTTTTCTCTTCGGACAAGAACCTCGCGTTGGAGCTGGTACGGGGAACAGAAGCCGCCGTGATGGCATCGGGACGATGGATGGGGCGCGGCAATAAAAACGAGGTGGACCGCGCCGCGGTGGAGGCCATGCGCTATATGCTGAACTCCGTCAGCATGGACGGAATCGTCGTCATCGGAGAAGGAGAAAAAGACGAGGCCCCCATGCTTGCCAACGGCGAGAAGCTGGGCACGGGAGACGGACCCGAGGTCGACATCGCCGTGGATCCCATCGACGGAACAAGGCTGATGGCTCATGGACTGGGCGGAGCGATGAGCGTGGTGGCGGCTGCGGAGCGGGGGGCCATGTTCAGCCCGAAAAACCTCTTTTATCTGGACAAAATTGTAACGGGACCGGACGCCGCGGATTTTATCGACATCGAAGCGCCGATCCACGTCAACATCCGGCGCGTGGCGAAGGCCAAACGGAAAGCCGTCGAAGACGTGACCGTCATCATGCTGGACCGTCCGCGCAACGACGCGATACGCGAGGAAGTCTGCAAACTGGGGGCTCGAATCCGACTCATTCCGGACGGAGACATCAGCGCCGCCCTCTCCACCTGCTGGGACGCGGGCAGAAGCGCCGACCTGCTGCTGGGGGCCGGAGGGTCGCCCGAGGCCGTCATTACGGCCTGCGCCGTGAAATGCCTGGGGGGAAACATGCAGTGCCGCCCCTTCTTCCGCAACGAATCCGACGAGGCGATCGCCAAAGAACGCGGCATCGAGAGACACACCGTTCTGCTCCTGGACGATCTGGTCAGGGGAGAAAATGTCTTTTTTGCGGCAACCGGCGCATCGGACGGAGATCTTCTGAAAGGCGTGGCCTACGACGGAGAACATATGCACACCTGGTCCCTCTGCATGAGGGGAAAAAGCGGAACCGTCCGCTACATCGAGGCCATCCATTCTCCCAAAAAGCTCGCGCAGCTGGGCAGCTCCATCGACTACGGCCCTCGTCACGCGATGTGAAGCGGAAAAAGGTCAGCGACCTCCCCCGCGCTAATCTTCGCGCAGGGGGGGAAAGCTTTCCTCCTTCTCAAATTCCTCAAATTCCTCGAACTCCTCGAAATTTTGGGTGTTTCGGAGAATCCGTGAGACCGTACGGGACGAAAATCCTCTGCGAACCAGGCGGGCCGCAATCTTTTTCCATTCCAGCCCACGGGCGGACCATTCCGCCGCAAGGTCTTCGGCTTTTGCCTGGTCATCCCCCTCCTCCAGAACCTGGTCGATCGTGTTTTCCGCCACGCCCCGCTGTCTCAGTTCATGGCGCAGGCGGGCGGCGCCCCGGTCGGAGTGTCCCTCCACGTAAAGCCGCGCCCAGTTTTCATCGTCGATCAGGCCCATCTCCTCAAACTCCGTGACGAGACGGCGCACATCATTCGGGTCGCCGCCCCGTCCGGCAAGACGATCTGCCGCTTCCTTCCTGGTGCAGGGATGACGCAGGAGAAGACGATACAGATACGTCCGAAGTGACTCCCGACCTTCACCTTCCGGTCGGGCCGCCATTCGTCCCATCAGGCCGTCCCCGCCAGTTCAAGGGTTTCTCCCAGACGGCTCGTCAGGGTTTGAAGCAGCAGAGGTTCCCCCCGCAGCTCCGGGTCCTCCCTGAGAAGGAGCTCCGCGTCCTGTCGGGCCAGCTCCAGAAGTTTGCGGTCACGGACAAGATCGGCCACGCGAAAATCGGTAACGCCGTGCTGCCGGACGCCGCAGACTTCTCCCGGACCTCTCTGCCGCAAATCCAGCTCCGCGATTTTGAATCCGTCGGAGGTGGAAAGCATCGCGTCGATTCGCGCCGCGCCCTCAGGCGTCGGAGTTCCCGTCAGAAGAATGCAGAGGCTCTCCCCGCTTCCCCGCCCGACCCGGCCCCGAAGCTGATGGAGCTGGGCCACGCCGAAGCGCGTCGCGTCCTCGATCACCATGACGACGGCATTGGGAACGTCCACGCCCACCTCGATGACGGAGGTGGCCACCAGAAGGTCGATTTCTCCCCGTGCAAAGCTTTGCATCGCGGAATCTTTTTCGGTATCGGGAAGCTGCCCGTGGATCAGGGCAATCCGCAGTTCGGGAAGCTCCTCCTTCAGGGTCCGGAACCGGGAGACCGCGGCGGTGAGGTCCATGTCCTCGTTTTCCTCGATCAGAGGGCAGACCCAGTACGCCTGCCGCCCCTCGTCCGCCGTCTTTCTGAGAAACTGCAGCAGCCGCTTTTTCTGCCCTCGCAGATGAATCGTTTTCACGGGTTTCCGTCCCGGAGGCAGTTCGTCCAGAACCGAAACGTCGAGATCGCCGTAAATGGAAAGGGTAAGAGTGCGGGGAATGGGCGTCGCCGTCATCACCAGCACGTGAGTCTGATCTCCCTTGGCCCGAAGCGCGTTTTTTTGCAGCACGCCGAAACGATGCTGCTCATCCACCACGACCAGCCCCAGATGTTTGAAAGCCACTTTTTCTCCAAAAAGAGCGTGGGTTCCGACGACGATCTGAGCCGAACCGGAAGAAACGGCGCTGAGGACGTTTTTTCTCTCTCCGGCGGTCAGAGAACCCGTCAGAAGCTCCACTGAAATTCTAAGGGGACGCAGCATCTCCTCCAGTCGAAAAAAATGCTGCCGCGCCAGAATCTCCGTGGGAGCCATGAAAGCCGACTGCACTCCGCCATCCGCGGCAATCATCAGCGACGCCGCGGCAACCGCTGTTTTGCCGGATCCTACATCTCCCTGAAGCAGGCGATTCATGGGAACGGAGGAGGCCAGGTCTTCCGCTATTTCTCTTATGACCCGAGTTTGGGCGGCCGTGGGCTGAAAAGGAAGGGAACGCATGAAGGAACGAAATTTTTCGCCCTCGCGAAGAATTTGGGCGGACGCTTTTGAAGACGCCACAGAACGCCTCTGCCGACGTAAAAAGAGCCCCGTCTGCAAAAGAAAGAGCTCATCGAAGGCCAGTCGATTGCGGGCCGCCAGCCAGGTTTTTCTCTCCTGTGGAAAATGGAGTTCCTTTACCGAAGCCGCCAGATCCGCAAATCCATGCCTCTGACGTATGACCGGGGGGACGAAGTCCTCCAGCTCCGAAAGACAGGTTTCCACCACCGAGCCCACAATACGCCGGACCCATTTGGCGGAAAGCCCCGCCGTCGTCGGATAAATCGGAACCACTCTCCCCACCGATTGGGGATCCTCTTCATCCAAAACCTCAAATTCCGGGCTTGTAAACTGAAGTTCTCCCCGTCTTTCCACCCTGCCGTAAAGCGCCACCTTCCGGCCTGGAACCATGGCGTCTCCGATGCGGGGCATATTGAACCACACGGCCCGCACGGCGTCCTGTCCATCGCTCAGGACGGCCGTGGCAATTTCCAGTCCTCGATGAGACCGGGGACGTTTCTGAAAAAGAACCACCGTCGCCACCACTGCCGCCATCGTCCCCGGAGTCAGCGCCGACAAACGGGTCAGATTCCGACGGTCTTCATACCGGCGCGGGAAAAAAAACAGCAAATCCTCCACCGTTTTGATTCCCAAACGCGAAAGCGCCCGTTCTCTCGCTTCTCCGACTCCTTTGACAAATCTCACTGAGCGGGAGAGGGTCACAGAGAAGCCGGAACCTCCTCCCCTTCCTCGTTATCGGAAACGGGATAAAAGGACAGCGGGGTCTTTTCCTGCCTCACATTTTCCAGGTTTTCCAGGTTTGGCACGGTTCTTTCGAGTTTTTGCCTCGATTCCTCTATAATCTGCTCGAAGGTCGCCAGGAGTTCGGAGGACTCCTTCAGGAAACGGAGCCTTTCCGCCCGGGAGGCGTTCAGCTCTCGTTTGCTTTCCTCGATCTCATGGCGCACCCTGCCGGAAATGCGCCGGGCTTCGATTCGGGCAGTAGTGGTGATTTCGCTGGCCCGCTCGTTGGCTTCGTTCATCCGTCGGGCGATTTCCTCGTCCAGCCCATTGAAGCGCTTTTGAGCTTCTTCCCGGGTTTCCTCGGCGCTGCGGATGATCTGAGCCGCCGCGGTCCGGGCCGCGGTCACAATGTCGTCCGCGGCGCTCTCGGCCTCGTCCAGGCGACGGCGGGCCTCCACGTTGATCTCTCCCATTTTCGACTCGGCCTTGGCGACGATCAGTTCGGCCTGATGCCGGGCTTCATCTTCTTTATCCTTTGCGCTTTTCTGAGCCAGAATGAGAGCGTCCTTAATCGTGTCCTTCATCGCTTCGTGCTTTTTCAGGGCTTCTTCCAGTTCGAGAATCCGACGCTGCTGCTCGTTCAAACGCAAAACGTAAGCTTCGAGGTCCTCTGCGATCTGGTTTAGAAATTCCTCAACGTCGGGAATCGCGTATCCTCCGAAGGAAGACTTTCTGAAAATTTTCAGTTCTACATCCTTAGCTGTCAACAGTTCCGGCATCGCCTACTCCTCCTCCTCGGCCCACCACTGGAGCATGTTTTCATGCGGGGTGATGACAAAAAGGGAAGGCCCTATGCGTTCCATAACTCCCTTGTGCGCAAACGCAACTCCTCCCATAAAATTGATAAAGTTACGCCCTTCCTCTATGCGTTCCGACTCCAGCCCCTGAAGATCCAGCAGAACCATGGAGCCCTCCAGCAACGCATCGCGCAGTCGCAGCTTCATTCCTTCCGACGGCACTCCCCTGAAAAAAACCAGACGAGGGAAAACCGGCTTCCCGCGGGCCTCGCTCTTTCCCGATCTGTTTTTTGGGGAAACTCTGGGCTGTTCTTCCTCATACTCCGGGTAATCATCGGTTTCGTCTTCGTATTCATCCCCGTAAAATCCAAGAAACTGTAACAATTTTCGCACCCGACCACTCCTCCTCACAAACCAGGGAGTCCTGACCCGATTGATTATATTACATATATTACAATGGAGGTTCCTCTGCGGCTCCTTTCACTTTATTTTGTTACCCTTAGTTTACATTCACATTTCGAACCGCTCTCGGACCAAACAGCAGGGCGCCGATTCTCACCATCGTGCTGCCCTCCAGAATCGCCCACTGGAAATCCGAACTCATCCCCATCGAAAGCACCGGAAGCGGCAGACCGGACCTTCGCCGCGCCTCCGACGCCATTTCCCGCAGGCGGGCAAAAGCCCTTCGCACCCGTGTTTCTTCCTCCGTCAAAGGGCCTATCGTCATCAAACCCTGCAGGTTCAGATGAGAAGACTCCAAAATACAGTCCAGAATTTCCGGAAAATCTTCCGGCAAAGCTCCCGTCTTGCTGTCTTCCTCCGCGGTGTTCACCTCGATGAGAACGGGCACGAGACGCCCTTCTTCCGACGCCGCCCTTTCCACCGCGCGAACCAGAGATACGGAGTCCAGAGAGTCCAGGGAGTCGAACAGGGTCACCGCCCGGCGCACCTTGTTGCTCTGCAGATGGCCGATCAGACGCCATTCCGCCTTCACCTCGGAAGGCCAGGATTCCTTCTTGGAAAGGGCCTCCTGAACCCGATTTTCTCCAAGCGCATCCACCAGGGGAACGGCCTCCTGCATTTCCTCCACCGTCCGGGTCTTTGTGACTCCCACCAGGCGAATCTCTCCGGCAGACCGTCCGGCCCGGCCGGCGCTTTCCGAAATTTTTGCCCTTACGGCCTGAACACGCTGCCGTATCGTCCCTTTCACCGCATCGTTCTCCTTCTCCATGCTCTCCTTCCTTCTCCCGAAGACTGGCGGTTCTCTACCACAGGTGCACAAGGCCCTCTTTAAACCTGTCCGCGTGCAAAACGACGAGATTGCCCGGCAGAATGCCCTTCGTGATGAAGAAATTGTGCTCGTCCGCCGGGAACCCCTCGATTTCCGTAAACTTCGTCACGCTTCCCCTGACCAGGAGGACCCCCATTCGTCCATCCCGCAGCACGACGGAGGTATCGGGCAAAAGAACCCCCTCGCTGTCCCCCGTCACCACGCTGCAGGAGAAGTTGCGGGAGAACAGCAGATCAGGCTCGAAAAACGGCAGCGTCACGTACACCTTGATCTTCTGTCCCGCGTTGAGGGATGCCCGCACCTCGGCCCTCCGGTTTTTGCCGTGGGGCTCCGTCTTCACATCAATGAATCCGAGTTTTATGTCGTTCTCCAGCGCCGGAGTTCTGTCGAGATACGCAATGCAGCGCAGATCCTGCGGCTGGGGGACGAGTTTCCCGATGGGCTCGCCCCGGCGCAGGTACGTTCCATTTTCCACAAACCTCGCTGGATGGACGACGGGGAAATCGGAAATACCGGGCCACAGCCTCGAATACACCCAACTGCCCTCCATATCGTCCAGCGCCGGGAAAAAATATCCCGCCGTCTCCACTTTGATCGCCTGGCCGTCGACGGCCGCAATGGTCTCTCCCTTCGCCACCCGTCTCGGTCTCGACGACGGATAGGTCAAAACACCCTCCCGGGGGATCGTGACCACCTGTTCATCCCACACCAGAATTCCGTTGAGGGGCAATTCTTCCACATACCCCATGGCCACCGCCTGAATGACCTCCGGATGAAGCGTGTTGTAGTAATCCAGCCACCAAAAATAAATTCGGGCGGCGCCTCCCAGAACGGTGACGATCAGCAGGTAATAAAGCAGTCTTCTCAGCAGCCCTCCGGATTCTCGCTGCGGACGACGGGTCTTCATCGATACCACACGTCAGCCCCGGGACTTCTCAGGAGCCTCATTCCGGCAAATCCACCCGGGAAAGCAGAGATTCTCCCCGGCCCAGACGATCGATATTCTTCTGAATGAACTCCAGAATCCCCTTCGCCGACTCGTCCGTGTTTCCGCCGATGTGGGGAGTCAGAGTCACTTTGGGATGCGTGAGCAGCGGATTGTCGGGCCGGGTGGGTTCCTCCGCCAGGACATCCAGCCCCGCTCCCGCCAGACGGCCGCTCTCCAGAGCCTGAAGAAGCGCCGGTTCCTTCACCAGCCCTCCTCGGGCCACGTTGATGAAAAAAGACCCCTCCTCCATGGACTGGAAAAACGCCTCGTCAAAGATTTCGTGGGTCTCCGGCCCGTGAGCCAGCGCCGCCACCACAAAACGGCATCCCTTCACCGCTTCCTTCAGGCGATCCAGAGGGAAAAACTCCTTCACTTTCATGCTTTCAAGCCGGGAGGGAGCTGCAGGACTGCGGTTGACTCCCCTCAGGGTCATCCCCAGAGCCGCCAGACGCTCGGCGATGGTCTCCCCCAGGTTGCCCAGACCCACGATACAGGCTTTCTTTCTCCAGAGGGAAACGCCCCGGGGCGAAAACAGCCTCCCCTCCCGCGCGTTTTCAGCGGCAAAGGCGTATTTTCGGCACAGAAGCAGCATGTGCAGAATCGCGATCTCCGTCACCCCTTCGGCATTTCCCGTGCCCCGGGAGGGGGTGTTGCAGACGGCAATCCCCAGATCCCTGCAGGCCTTCCGGTCGATGCCATCAAGGCCCGTCCCCCACTGCTGCTGCAGCTTCAAACGGACGCCTCCGCGAAGCAGTTCTTCGCTCACCGGCGCGCCGGGACGGGTGACCAGCACATCGGCGGAAACGATTTTATCCCTCACCGTTTCCCCGTTGGCCGTATCCACATCGTGTCCTTTTATGCTTTCGAGTATGAGATCATGTATACGACAAAATTCATTGCTGTAAAACAAAACTTTCATAATCGCATTACGCCCTTCGCTCTGTTTTTTTGTATATCAGTCTTTCCTCCTGCGGGAGAGTTCCGCAAAAGCGTCATGATTATGAATACTTTCGGCGCTTCGGACGGATATATCGTACCACGAGATTCTCCGGTCTCCGTTCAGCTCCACGGCAAGATCCCGCACCACATCCTCCACGAAATGAGGATGAGCGTAGGCCTGTTCCGTGACGTATTTTTCATCTTCCCGTTTAAGCAGCGTATAAAGCGACATGGAGGAGGACCGCTCCACCATCTGGATCATTTCCTCGAACCAGACCAGCTCGTCCATGCGAACCCTGAGGCCCACCTTCGTCCGCTGGTTGTGAGCGCCCTCGTCCGAAATCTCTTTGGAACAGGGACACAGAGTCTGAACCTGAACCTCCACTCCGGAAATCATGTCGAAAACGCCCTCTCTCAGGGAACCGAACAGACTGGCCTCGTAGCGCATCCAGCTCGTCAGACCGGACACCGGCGCTTTTTTTCGCATGAAATAGGGAAATCTGAATTCAATGTCGGCCGCCGTGGCATCCAGCTTCGCGCACAGGTGGTTCGTCAGGGTTTCGAGAGTTGCGGGCCCGACCCTGTTGCTTCGGTATTCCTCCAAAGTTTCAATGAAGCGGCTCATGTGGGTCCCGCGATATTCGTGGGGAAGCAGCACGGACATTGAAACCTGCGCCACCGTGTTCTGGGTGCCGCTGTTCCGGTCCATGACGACAATCGGATAACTGACGTTGCAGACCCCCACCCGGTCGATCGCCACATTTCGAGAGTCTCTTTCCTTCTGTACGTCTTTCACCGTTTCGGCTCCTTTGCCCGGTCTCCGGCCGTGAGAACGGCGCAGCTGGTGGCAGTCTCCCAGACCTCCACGGAGGACAGTCTGCAGTTGTCCCGCAAAACCTCGCTTTCAATCTGATCCCACACCCAGGCGGCAATATTTTCGGCCGAGGGCTGCTCAATGACGTCATTGATATAGGCGTGATCCAGCCGGGACACCACGCGCTCTTTTACAATGGCGGAAAGTTCGCAGAAATCAAGGATCATGCCCTCTTCACCCGGAGTTCCCTCCAAAATCACCGCCAGCCGGTAGGTATGCCCGTGAAGAGCCTCGCACTTTCCATGATAATGGATCAGATTATGAGCCGCGTCAAAAACAAATTCCTTACGAAGTAACATTCCTTCTCCTGACTCTCGCCCGAACGAAAGCCGCGCGCCGGGCGAGGCAAACTCGATACTTTTTATCGGGGGACTCCCGTGGGAAACGATTTTTCCTCGACGACGAAGCCCCTGCCTTTTGCAATTTTACGTTACATTATATTCATACGAATTTATTATAACTCCAAACAGTCTGAAAGGGCGAGGCGAGTTCCCTCTCGACCCCGCCCCGTTCCTGAATCGTTTTTCTCTTTCACTCGATGACATAGGACCGCAGAGGGGGAAAACCGTTGAAAAAAACCGCGCTGTAGGTTTGGGTGTAGGCTCCCGCCGTAAAGAGATAAAGCCTGTCTCCTTCCTGCAGGTTGCTGGGAAGCCGGCAGGGAGTTTTTTCGTAGAGAACATCCATGCTGTCACAGGTAGGTCCCGCAAGAACGTAGTCGTTGGCCTCTCCGACCCGTTCGGAATAAACGGGATACCGGATGCATTCGTCCATCGTCTCGATGAGTCCCCCGAATTTGCCCGCGTCGATGTAAAGCCAGGGGATTCCGCTTTCGCGCTCCTTGTTGGAGATCATAACGACCTCCGACACAAGCACTCCCGCGTCGCCGGCCATATAACGCCCGGGTTCCACGATCACCTGGGGAAACTCATCGCCGAAAAACTCGCGCATGTAGTCCGTGATTTCCGCCGCGTAAACGTAGGTCTCCTCAACGGGATGTACGTAGTGGGCGGGAAATCCCCCTCCCATATTGATGAGATCAAGCCGGATTCCATGCTGCCTCAGAGCGTCGAAAAGCTCCCTGCAGGTATTCAGCGCGATACGCCACTGGGTGACGTCGTGCTGCTGGGATCCCACGTGAAAGGAAATTCCCCGGGGGTTCAGCCCCAGCCGCTTCGCCAGAAGGACGTTCTCGAAAATCACGTCGGGCTGCGCCCCAAATTTGCGGGACAGAGGCCAGTCCGCCCCCACTCCGTTCGCCAGAATGCGGAAAAATACGCTGCTTCCCGGCGCGTTCTCCGCCAGCTTCCGGACGTCGCTTTCGGAGTCCGAGGCGAAAAGACGCAGCCCTTTTTCATAGGCGTATTTGATGTCCCGGCTTTTTTTGATGGTGTTGCCATAACTCAGGCGGTCCGGCGTCGCTCCCAGTTTCAGCATGAGATCCAGTTCATAAACGGAGGCGATGTCGAAACAGCTTCCCTTGTCCAGCAAAAGCCGCAGAACTTTTTCTTCGGGGTTCGCTTTGATCGCGTAGTAAACTTTGGCGTAGGGCATAGCTTTTTTCAATTCGTCATATTTTCTGTCGATAACCCCCAGGGAGGTGACCAGGAACGGCGTCTGCTTTGTCGATGCAAATTCCCTGATCTTCTCAAACCTTTCCCTCGTCATGTAATTCTCCAGTTCGAAAGAATAGTCAAACACATGCACCGTCGCATTCCCCCTGCAAATTGATAGGGCCTGCCCCGGGCAGACCCCGAAAATTCGGATATAGTTTAATGCAGATTTCAAAAATGTCGACCGGGTAAAAAGCACTTCTTCAAAAAATAATGAAGTTTGTATCCGGAAGTTTAAAATTCAGAAACAGGTTCGTATCGGAAACTTGTAATAAATCGCCGAATCATTTATAAATAACAGGGTCCCTCATATCGTTTCAGGAGCGGGGCCCGAGCGGCGGAGCGGACGCGTTTATCAGCGCCCTCGCCGTCTGTCTCAACAAAAAAATAGATATTGTGGACGCCGTCGCGCGGGCAAACGATATAATTAAAGAAAAGATTTTCGTAAAACATTTTCGTAAATATTTTTATAAATTCCGAAAAACTCGTCGAACGGCGTTCTGGAATGGAGAGGGGGCTTTGCATGGTGGAGTGACGACTGCGTGTCCCGTTGGTGTGTTCCGGTTAACGTATTATTTCATTGAGGAGGAAGAAAAATATGAAAAGAATACTTGTTGCGGCATTGACGGCCTTTGTGCTTGTCGCCTGTTGTACGGCGGTATTCGCCGCCGACAGGAAGCCGGTGGTCGGCCTCGTGATGAAATCGCTGGCGAACGAGTTCTTCAAGACGATGGAAGAAGGCGCTCAGAAGTTCGCGAAAGAAGACGGAACGTTCGAGCTCATCGCCGTCGGCATGAACTCCGAGACGGACATCGACACGCAGATCAACGCGGTCGAGAACTTCATCTCCCAGAAGGTTGACGTCATAGTGCTCGCCCCCGCGGACTCCGTCGGACTCGTTCCCTCCGTCAAAAAGGCCGTGGACGCCGGCATTATCGTCGTCAACTTCGACGTCACACTCGATAAGCAGGCCCTCAAAGACAACGGGCTGCCCGAAGACTTCCTCTTTGTCGGCCCCGATAACGAAGAGGGATCCTACCTCGTCGGCAAATTCCTCGGCGGAAAACTCGGCAAGGGCGCGAAGGTCATCATCATTGAGGGCAACCCCGGCGCGGACAACGCGAAACAGCGCAAGGACGGCTTCGACAAAGCCATCGCGGAGACCGGGATGACGACGCTCGAATCCACCACCGCCCACTGGGAGACTGAGGAAGCGAACACCGTAGTGACGAACCTGCTCACGAAGTACCCCGACGTGCAGGGCGTTCTGTGCGCCAACGACTCGATGGCTCTGGGGGCAGCCCGCGCAATCGAAGCCGCCGGCAAAGTCGGCAAAATCGAACTCGTCGGTTTCGACAACATCGGCGCCTGCCAGGAGCTGATCAAAGAGGGCAAGATGCTGGCGACGGTCGACCAGTTCGGCCCGGAGCTTGCCGCAAGCGGGATCAAAGCGGGGCTCGCTATCCTGAGAAAAGAAGCGGGCGCGCAGACCTCCGGCTGGTACAAGACGGACGTCAAAGTCGTCGCCGCGGCGGACCTGAAGTAATTCAACGGACAAATTCGGGCGCGGCTCGCGAAGTTTCGGGCCGCGTCCGAACGTCAGAAAAATATAATGGAACAGGATATTCTGTCCATAAAAAACGTTTCCAAGAGTTTCCCCGGAGTGAGGGCGTTGTCCGACGTGACCCTGACCATCCGGCGCGGCGAGGTTCATGCCATGGTCGGAGAGAACGGCGCGGGCAAATCGACGCTCATCAAAATAATCTGCGGCATATACCCGCCCGACAGCGGCGAGATGACGCTCGACGGCGCGCCCTACGCGCCGCGTACGCCCCGCGAGGCGATGGACGCCGGCATCAGGGTCGTTTATCAGGAATTTAACCTCCTTTCTTACCTGTCCGTCGCTGAAAATATTTTTTTCGACCGTCTGCCCCGCAAAGGCTGCGTCGTGGACAGCAAAAAACTTCACTCGGACGCGTCGGAGGTTTTGCGCCGCGTCGGGCTTGACATAGACCCGGCGACGCCCGTCGAACTCCTGGGCATCGCGCAGATGCAACTCGTCGAGATAGCGAAGGCAATATCGTCGAAGTGCCGCGTGCTGGTGCTGGACGAACCGACGGCCACCCTCTCGCCCGGCGAAATATCGCGGCTTTTTGACATCATAAGAATCGAAAAACAACAGGGTTTGACGGTCATTTACATTTCGCATCACCTTAAAGAAATTTACGAAACAGGCGACAGGGTGACCGTCCTGCGCAACGGCGAACTCGTCGATACGCGCGGCGTGGACGGGATAAAGATACCCGAGATAGTGTCCATGATGGTCGGGCGCAGGATGAGCTCCGAGTATCCTTTTATGGACGAGCCCGCCCCCGAGGACGTCTCCCTTCTCGAAGTCCGCAACCTTCGTATCGCGTCAAGCCCGCACGAAATATCGTTCGCCTTGAGGCGCGGCGAGATATTGGGTTTGTCCGGCCTCGTCGGCTCGAAACGGACCGAGACGGTGCGCGCGATTTTCGGGGCCGACCGGAAGCTCGGCGGCAGCGTCCTGCTGAAAGGGCGCGAACTCGCCATCAGGTCTCCGCGCGACGCGGTGAGGGAGGGAATCTGTCTGTTGACCGAGGACAGAAAATCCCAGGGGCTCGTGCTCGACATGCAGCTCGACGCCAACATATCCCTTGCGGCGCTCGATAAGCTCTCCCGCGGCGGCCTCATCGACAGGCGCGCCGAACGCGAACATGCCGAATCCCTCGTCGCCGGTCTGTCCATCAAAACGCCGTCGACAGCGCAACTCGTCCGTAACCTGTCGGGCGGGAACCAGCAGAAAGTCGTCCTCGCCAAATGGATGATGCGCAACGCCCGCGTGTTTATCTTCGACGAACCCACGCGCGGCATCGACGTGGGCGCGAAGTATGAGATTTATATGCTGCTGTGGCGGCTGCTTGCTGAGGGCAAGGGCATTATGATAGTCTCGTCGGATTTGAGCGAGCTCATCGGGATTTGTCACAGGATAATCGTATTCTCCAACGGTCAGGTGTCGGGTGAAGTTCTTCGTCCCGACTTCGAGCAGGAACGCATTTTGAAATACGCGTATCAGGTTTCGTAGGAAGGGACACGGTATGAATACCAAAAAAATAATGTATTTGCTGCTCAACGAAGCGGGAATCGGCGTGATCCTCGTCATATTGTGCCTGCTGTTTTCTTTCAGGGCGCCGAACTTCGCAACGATGATGAACATATCGAACATCTTCACGCAGATAAGCATCAACACGGTCATATCCGTGGGCATGACGTTCGTCATCCTCCTCGGGGGGATCGACCTCTCCGTCGGCTCGGTGCTCGCGCTCTGCACGATTCTGGCCGGACTGACGATAACGGACAAGTCGCTCTCCGTCGGTACGGCGATTTCCCTCGCCCTGCTCGCATCGATGGCGGCGGGCATGGCGTGCGGGCTCTTCAACGGGTGGGTCAGCGAGAACTGGAAGATTCACTCGTTCGTCGTGACGCTGGGTATGCTCAACATGGCGCGCGGCGCGGCCCTCCAGGTCAGCAACTCGCGTACGATCTTCTCGTTCCCGAAGGCGTTCAACGCGTTCGGGTCGCTCTCGTATTTCGGCATCCCCGTCATCTTCATCATGGCGATAATCCTTGTGCTGGCAGCCCACTTCATTCTCAAAAAGACCGTCTTCGGCCGGATGATTTACGCGATAGGCAACAACGAAGAGGCGGTCCGGCTCTCCGGCCACAACACCAAAATCTACAAGGTCGCGGCCTACGTGATATGCGGCGCGACGGTGGGTATGGCGGCGATACTTTACATGCTCCGCCTCAACATCGCCTCGCCCATCCTCGGAAACGGCTTCGAGCTCAACGCGATAGCGGCGGTGGTGATAGGCGGCACGAGCATGAGCGGCGGCAAGGGCAGCCTCATAGGGACGCTGTTCGGCGCGGCGATAATCGGCGTGCTCAACAACGGCCTCCTGCTTTTGGGCATGAGCGACTTCGCCCGCCAGATCGTGACGGGCGCGATCATCGTTTTCGCGGTGGTGCTCGACACGTACAGGGCGAAAATTTCCCTCATGCTGAGATGACGAAACGGATACGAAAGGGCGTGCCTTTTTGTGAAGAAGATACTGAACATCGGCTCGATAAATATCGATTACGTATACGACGTGAAGGATTTCGTCAAACCGGGCGAGACGATTCCGTCGCTGGCCCTCAACAGGTTTCCCGGAGGCAAGGGGCTGAACCAGTCCATCGCCCTGGCGAAAGCCGGAGGCCGCGTCTCTCACGCGGGCAAAACGGGCGCGGACGGGCGCGGCATGATCGATATAATGCGGGACGCCGGAGTTGACGTCAGCTTTGTTGATTCGTCGGGGAGCACGACGGGACACGCGATAATACAGGTCAACTCCGCGGGCGAGAACTGCATCATCCTCCACGCCGGGGCCAACAGCGAGCTCGACGAAGCGCTCATCGACCGGGCGCTCGGCGGTTTCGGCGAGGGCGATTTTCTCGTCCTGCAAAACGAAGTGAACGGCATCCCCTGCATGATGAAACGCGCTCGCGAAAAAAAACTCCGCATCGCTTTCAACCTCGCGCCTTTCGGGCCGGAGATCAAAGGCTATCCGCTTGACCTTGTAGATTATTTTCTCGTGAATGAAGTCGAGGGCAGGGGGCTTTCGGGGAAAGACGCGCCGGAGGATATCGTGAACGAGATTCTGCGCATGTTCCCCTCGTCGTCGGTGGTTTTGACGATAGGCCGCGAAGGGGTCGTCTACCGCGACGCGAAAGCGACGCTGATTCACGGCATTTACGACGTGCCGGTGGTCGATACGACGGCGGCAGGCGACACGTTCACCGGTTATTTCCTCAGCTCGCTGGTCGACGGCCAGCCGGTGGAAGAGGCGCTTCGCCGAGCGTCCGTCGCGTCGTCGCTGGCCGTCTCGCGCAAGGGCGCGTCGTCGTCGGTGCCCACGCTGGACGAAACCCTGTCGGCGAATTTGAAATATCTGGGGCAGGAGCAAATCAAAATTTAAGGGAGAGATCCGACCCCCTCGACCCGGTTATTCCTCATCCGACTCGACGGTGACGCAGTTTCTGCCGTTCCGTTTGCTTTTGTAGAGGCAGGCGTCGGCTCGGCCCACCAGAGATTCGATGGAGTCGCCCTTTTTCGCCGCCGCGCCGCCGAAGGACATCGTGACGGCCACCTCGTTTTTGCCGCATTCCATCCTGCGCCCGTCGATCTGCGCCCGAAGGGCTTCGGCTCTCTCAAACAGCGTCCTGGAGTTGACGTCTCTCAGGATAATCAGAAATTCTTCCCCTCCCCAGCGACTCACCAGGTCCACGGAACGCACGCTGGCGCGAAGCGCTTCGGCCGTAGCCCGGAGAACCGTGTCTCCCGTATCGTGCCCCCAGGTGTCGTTCACTTTCTTGAAAAAATCGACGTCCGCCAGGAGAACGGAGAGGTTCCGCCCTCTTTTCTCGTAGATGTCCAGATAGTCCCCCAGAGCCTCCTCGGCGTAGCGCCGGTTGGGAATCCCCGTCAGAAGGTCGATATAGGCTTTTTGCCCCATGTCCTCCAGGCGGTTGAGAATATCCCGCTCCACGTAGGTACGCTCGAAAATCTCAAGGGCTCCGATAACCCGGTCGGCCTCGTCCCTCAGAGGTACGCATCGGATCTTTCCCGGCAGAGTGTAGCCGTTTCTGTGACGCAGTCGCATATCCACGGTGAGCACCGGAGAAGACTCTCCCGCCAGCATGGGGCAGAGCGCGTCGCAGTGACTCTCGGACCCCATCGTATGAGCCACCACGTCTTTCGCGCAGGTTTTTCCCACCACATCTTCGGCGGTATAGCCGGTGATGGACAGAGCCGATTCATTCCAGTACTGAATCCGTCTCGCCCGGTCCACCACACAGACCCCGTTCAGCAAATTGTTCAGAATGTCTTTTTCCTCCGCCGACAACGGAAGCGAATTGAACAAGGCACAACACTCCCTCTCCCACGTTCTGCGAAACACACCTCATCGGGCACTTCTTTTTTTAATAATAACCTGGAGACGCCCATTATGATATTATAACCTTTTAAAAATACGGCAATGATGAACGGCGATGTGAAAGCGTGACGAGAGATCAAAAATACGACCTGACCCAGGGCAGCATCGTCGGAAAGCTGCTGATGATCGCGACCCCCATCATCGGAACACAGTTTCTTCTGTTCAGCTACAATCTGGTGGACATGTTCATGCTCGGCAGGATTGGAAGCGACGCCGTGGCCTCCGCCGGAGCGGCGGGGATGTATATGTGGCTGGCGAACGGCCTCATGTACCTGGGGAGGATGGGCGCCGAAATCGGCGTGGCTCAGAGTTTCGGCAGAGGGGAGCCGGAAGAGGCCGGGAAATATTCGCAGAACTCCCTTTGTCTCGCCGGCATAATCGGCCTGTCTTACGCCCTGATCTGTTATTTTCTCGCCGCGCCCCTCATTGGATTTTTCAGGATTCGGGAAATTTCCGTGGCCGCGGACGCGGTTTGTTACCTGGCCACAGCCGCCGTCGGTATGCCCTTCGCCTTCATAACGGCCACCGCGGCGGGAACGTTCAACGGGTCCGGAAACTCCAGAGTTCCCTTTCTGATCAACCTGGCAGGCCTATTGTGCAACGTCGTTCTCGATCCGCTGTTCATCTTCACTTTCGGGATGGGCGTCACAGGAGCCGCTCAGGCCACGGTCGTCGCCCAGATCCTGGCCGGAACTCTGTCTCTGGCCGCTCTCGCCCGAAAAAAGGATCGTCCCTTCCAGCGTTATCCCTTCAACGGAAAAATAGAAGCCCGCCGCCTTCTGCAAATTTTAAAATGGAGCCTTCCCGTGGGACTGGAAAGCAATCTTTTCGCCTTCTTTTCCATGATTCTCTCCCGTTTCGTCGCCGGGTTCGGGGCTCCGGCCATCGCCGTCTACCGGCTGGGCAGTCAGCTGGAGGCCATGTGCTGGCTTGCCTGTGTCGGGTTCGCCTCGGCGATTACCGCCTTCGTCGGACAAAACTGCGGGGCGGGCGAATGGGCGCGGATACGGAGCTGTTTCCGGATCGCCCTTCTCTGTACGTCACTCTGGGGGCTTCTGGTCACCGTCGTTCTCTTTTTTTTCGGCTCGACGCTTTTCGGACTGTTCCTGCCCGACCCCGCCCTGGTGAAAATGGGAGGCGTTTTCCTTCGCATCATGGCCGTCTCCCAGATCCTGAGCTGTTTTGAGTGCACGGCAGCCGGGTCCTTCAGAGGACTGGGCAAAACGCTCCCTCCCTCCATTGTCACCACCGTCTGCAACGGCCTTCGCGTCCTTTTGGGGTACTTTCTGGCTCACAACGCCGGCTGGGGCGCGGAGGGCATCTGGTGGGGAATCACCCTGGGGGCGGCGGCCCGGGGAATCTGGATCACGCTCTGGTACGTTTTCGAGGTTCATACCAATTTGCTTTCAATCGAGCGTTAATGAAGAAGCTAATGTTTGAATATCATTGCTTTTAGCTATTCTAACTTTATAAGCAGCGAACCGGTGAAGTATGAGCCGCGTGAGTCGCTTAGTTTTTTCATCAGGCCTTTTACTTCAAATTGGTATCAAACGCCAAAATTCGATTTCTCCCGCCGGTCCGACGCGTAAACGTCTTTATTCAAACAATTTTTACTCAAACAATTTTTTGAACGCTCCGTAGCCTTCCTTTTCGAGGTCTCCGACGGGAATAAAACGAAGGGCGGCGCTGTTGATGCAATACCGCATCCCGCCCTTATCCAGAGGGCCGTCCCCGAAAACGTGCCCAAGGTGGGAATCGCCGACGCGGCTGCGAACCTCCGAGCGAATCATGCCATGGCTGGTGTCCGTTCGTTCTCTTATCACCTGCGAGTCTATCGGACGGGTGAAGCTGGGCCAGCCGCAGCCGGAGTCGTATTTATCCAGAGACGAGAACAGCGGTTCTCCCGTCACCACGTCCACGTAGAGCCCCGCATCCTTCTGAGCGTAAAATTCATTGGCAAAGGGAGGCTCCGTGGCGGAGTTCTGCGTGACGCGATACTGCATGTCCGTGAGAGTCTTTCGAAGCTCTTCCTCCGAAGGCCGCTGGTAGCCCCCGGGATCGACTTCCACTTGCGCCTCTTTTTCATTTCGCATATTTTTACACAGGCCCTCCTTCGGCAAAAACGTTATACCGCCCTATCTTAACACGTCCGCATATCCCGATTCACTTCAAAAACGGCGTCGCCAGGCGTAAACATGCATTTGTCAAAAGCAATTTGACAGTGGAAAAAAGGTGTGCTATCCTTTCCGAAATCATTTTTTGAGGAGACAGTGTGTCAGGATGCTAAAGTCGTTTGTTGCCGGTTTTGTGTACGCTTATTACTATTATTACGAGTCTGGACCAGTGAGGATGCCGGGCTTGTAACTTTTGGCCTGTACACAGAACGACAGACTGTGCGGTTCTCACGAGGGTCCTTCACCGAAACAAGGGGGAAGGACCCTCGTTTTTTTATGGTTTGCACAAATTACAAAGGAGTGATCAGAAGTGAATCAGGTTATCCATTTTTTTGGCGGCGAGAATTTTCCCCTGGAGATGCACAAGGTGCGCATCATACAGAAGCTGGACCTCATCCCGATCGAAGAACGGGTTACGGCGATACGGGAAGCCGGGTTCAACACGTTTTTGCTGAAAAACAAATCCGTCTTCCTGGACATGCTGACGGACAGCGGCGTCAACGCTATGAGCGACAGACAGCTGGCGTCCATGATGACCGCGGACGACAGTTACGCCGGATCCATGAGTTTCGAGCGTCTGAGTGAGGCCACGCGCTCGATTTTCGGCAAGGAGTTCATCCTCCCGGCCCACCAGGGTCGCGCGGCGGAAAATATTCTCGCCAGCGCCTTTGTTACAAAAGGCAGCGTCGTGCCCATGAATTACCATTTCACCACCACAAAAGCCCACATCGGACTTCGGGGCGGGACGGTGGCGGAGTGTTTCCTTCCGGAGGCCATGAACCTGTCCAGCACAGAGCCTTTCAAGGGCAACATGAACATCCCCGGGCTAAAAAAAATCCTTGAAAAATCTGCCGGCAACATCCCCTTTGTCCGCATGGAAGCGGGAACGAACCTGATCGGAGGCCAACCCTGGTCCCTGGCCAACCTGAAGGAGACCAGCGAACTTTGCAGGGCCCACAAAATCCCGCTGGTTCTGGACGCCTCTCTTTTGGCGGATAACCTCTACTTCATAAAGACCCGTGAGGAATCTCAGAAAAACAGGTCCATACGTGAAATCACCCGCAGCATAGCGGACGCCGCCGACATTGTCTACTTTTCCGCCCGCAAGCTGGGCTGTGCCCGGGGCGGGGCGATCCTTACCGGCGATGCGAAACTGTACGAGGCCATGCTGGAGTTCGTTCCCCTGTACGAGGGGTTCCTCACCTACGGCGGCATGTCGGTGCGGGAAATCGAGGCCATCGCGGTGGGGCTGGAGGAGACCATGGACTTCGACATGATCCGTCACGGACCGGAGTTCATCGGTTTTATGGCGGCCGAGCTCATCGCCCGCAAAATCCCTGTGGTCACGCCGGCCGGCGGTCTGGGGTGCCATCTGAACGCCAGGGAATTTCTGCCGCACGTGTCCCAGGAGGAATTTACTGCGGGGTCTCTGGCGGCGGCGGTTTTCCTGGCCGGAGGGATGAGGGGCATGGAGCGGGGCACTCTGTCGGAGGAACGCAACTCCGACGGCTCGGAGCACCTCTGTGATGTGGAACTCCTGAGGCTGGCCCTGCCTCGACGGGTCTTCACTCTTTCTCAGGTCAAATACGCCGTCGACCGCATCCACTGGCTTTTCGAGAACAGAAACCTGGTCGGCGGGCTGAAGTGGGTCAACGAGCCGAAAATACTTCGTTTCTTCAGCGGGAAATTGACCGCCGTCAGCGACTGGCCCGAAAAACTGGCTCGAAAATTCCGCCAGGACCTGGGCGACAGCCTGTAATAAACTCAGAAAAAACAACCCCCTCCCGCGAAATTCAGGAGGGGGATTGCAACTGCTCCGGCGAGACGCCGCCGTTCTATTGGACAAAAAGAAATTTTTCCGGAATCGCTACGCTTGTGGCGTTCATGTAACCTTTTCCAAAAATGTAAGTGTCCTGATAAACGAGAAAATAGTTCCTCATGGGTTTTCCGGTGATGGAGTCCGTATAATACGTCCCGTTCCACTTCGCTCCGGGCGAATAAATCTCGAAACAATCCAGCAGCATCCGGGTATCGGCAATATTCGCGCTCCCCTCCACGATGCGTTTGCCAAACTCCGCCAGGCCCGCCGTCTGGCAGTACCCCAGGGAGTACGTCCAGGTTCCCATGCGCCCGCCGCCTCCCGCGGTCAAAACGGCTTTTTCCACCCGGCTCAGAATCCCGGGCCAGTCTCCCATGTCGTCCGAAACGTCCACATTGAAGGCCTCCGGATATCCCATGAGAGGAGAGGGAAGCTCCGCCTCCACGAAATAACCGCCCCACTTCGCCACGCCCTGAAGAACAGGCGCGGTATGGGCGTCGTTGGTACAGAAATAAACCGTGTCAGGACCGTATTTTTGGGCCCATTCCGGAAAGATGTTCAGAATAAATTCTGCCGCGCCCTCTATACCCTCCGGTCCCGTGGGATCCGGCGCCTCCTCCGGGACGAAACTTATCCCCAATTCCTCGCAGGCGGTTTGCATGATATTGAACCCTCGCTTCAGATGCGCGTAACCCATGTGACGGGAAAAGGAGATATGCACAAAGGTTTTTGCGCCCAGCGACTTCGCCATGTACGGGATGAGGTATCCCCGGGAGATGTTGTCGCTGGTGAGAACCAGGTCCGCGAAGGGCGCAACCTCATCCAGACTCTCGTGTATCTCTCCCGCGAGGCAGACGATGTCGGGACGGCGCGATTTGATGAGCTTCAGGGCCTCGGCGGTTCCCGGAACGGCCTGATTGATGACGATGACCTTCATCAGCGGATCGTCGGCCAGACCCGCAATCAGCGCGGTCGTGTTGTCTTTTTTCTCCATGAAATCGTTCGCGTAGATCAAATGACGCACGAGACCGCCCTCCTCCACGCTGCCGTACCGTCTGACAAATTCCAGTCCTCCCAGCCAGTCGTCCACGCTCTGAGACGAATCGCCGGTAACGATGCCGATGTGAATCCCCGTTTCCTCTTTTGTCGCCGTTTTTTCGGCGGACTCCTGTGCGACGCCCTTTTTATAATATTTTTCAGGAACCGATATACTGGTGGTCCCCATATACCCCTTACCGAATATATAGATGTCCTGATAAACGAAGAACACGTTATCCATGCGTTTTCCGGCGGGCGGGGCATAGTAATGGTTTCCGCTCCACTCGGCGCCCGACGAGAATTTTTTGAGGCATTGAAGCAATGTGTTCGTGTCCTTCAGCGAAACTTTTCCTTCCGTCACGAGCTTCCCAAATTCCACCAGAGCCATCGTCGTGCAATAGCCTGTGGAGTAAGCCCAGGTTCCCATCCGTCCTCCCGCGCCCGCCTTCACCACGGCGTCCTCCAGTTTTCTGATGATGGTCGACCAGTTCCCGATATCGCCGTTGACGTCCACTCCAAAAGCCTCCGGATAGCCCATGAGAGGCGAAGGAACATCGGCTTCCACAAAAAATCCCCCCACCTTGGCGACTTCAGTGAGCAGGGGCAGTGTCTGACTGTCGTTCGTGCAGAAGAACGCCGTATCCGGCCCGTATTTTTCAATCCATTTCGGGAAAGTGTCAACGATGTACCGGCGCGCGCCTTCGACGCCGCTGTCGCCCAGTGGATCGGGAACGTTTTCGAAAATAAACTTCAGCCCCAGGTCGTTGCAGGCTTCTTCCATGATGTCGCGCTTGAGTTTGAGGTTTTCGTACATCATGTGACGCGGAAAGGAAATATGCACCAGCGTTTTCGCTCCCAGTTCTTTTGCCGCGAGAGGAATGACATATCCCCGCGCCAGAAATTCGGTTCCGGTAACGAGGTCGGCGACCGAACTTATCACGTTGAGATCTTCGTGGTTTTCAGCCGCCAGACACAGGATGTCCGGGCGTTTTCGGCGAATCGTCCTGAAGGCCTCAGCCGTGCCCTGTACGGCCTGATTCACCACGATCACCTTCATCAGAGGGTCGCCGGCAAGCTCTTCAAGTCGATTTATCGTGGTTTCCATATCCGTCATGAAGTTGTCCGGGTAGGTCACATGGCGTATCATGCCGCCTTTCGCCGCGTCGCCGTAAAGCTTCAGGGCCTCCTTCGCCCCCAGCAGATTGTCCAGGCTCTGGGCTCCGCCGCCGGTCATAACACCGATGTGGAAGGGAGCTTCAGCCCGTGGAACATCGGGGGACGCCACCGCCGGCCCCGAAACACCCGCTGTGCTTTGCCTTTCCTTTTCTTCTCGAAGGTTGTTTTGTAAATTTCCGGTGAAGAAGTAAATTAAAAAAACTGCCATCACTACAGCAATGGCGACTATTATTTTCTTGTTCATGATTGTTGCTCCTTTTTAAATTATATTGATATTTTATTTTGAATAATATTTACGAAATTATATCAGAGTATTGATTTTGAGTTGTCGAAGGGTGGGAGTACGTTAAAATATCGGACAGTAAGTTAAGGAAGCCAGACTAAAGAGGAGGCGACCTGTAACTGTGTTGGAAATCAGACGGAAGTTTAACGAGGAGTTCAGGAAGAATGCGATGAAACTGAGCCACGCAAGCCCAAAGACGGCGAAAGAAGTGGCTTCAGATCTGGGGATCAGCGAGACGATGCTTTACAGGTGGCGCAGGCTCTACACATCCGACGGCGACAGGAGCCGTTACGCGACGCTGGAAGAGGAAAACAAAGCGTTGCAGCTTCAATTGGCGGAATCGAGAATGGAGT